>JAISMA010000178.1 GCA_031276985.1 Helicobacteraceae bacterium
CTTAACCACACGAAAGCCTCCAGCGCCTCCGCGTCCGTGATTGAATCGTAACGCGCCCTTTTGCTTTCCATAAGCGCCGCGTGTTCCGCGCCTACGCCCGGATAATCAAGCCCCGCCGAAACCGAATGCGCCTCCAAAATCTGCCCTTCGTCGTCTTGCAAAAAGTAGCTAAGCTGTCCGTGCAAAACGCCGATCGCGCCTTTGGACGAAAGAACCGCGCCGTGTTTGCCGCTTTCAAGTCCCAAGCCGCCCGCCTCAATTCCAACGCACGTCGTTTGCGGATTGTCCAGAAAGTGATAAAACGCGCCCATCGCGTTGCTGCCGCCGCCGACGCACGCGATCACATAATCGGGCAATTTGCCGCAACTTTCGAGTATTTGCGCGCGCGCCTCGTAGCTTATAATCGCCTGAAAGTCGCGCACCATCATTGGATAAGGATGCGGACCGGCGACCGTGCCTATAATGTAAAACGTGTCTCTCGCATGCGTAACCCAATGGCGAATCGCCTCGTTCATAGCGTCTTTGAGCGTCTTTGAGCCGCTTTTCACGGAATGCACCTTCGCGCCCAAAAGCTCCATTCTAAACACGTTAAGCGCCTGCCGTTCCGCATCGCGCGCGCCCATAAACACCTCGCATTCAAGCCCCAAAAGCGCCGCGATCGTCGCCGTCGCCACGCCGTGCTGTCCCGCGCCCGTTTCGGCGATCACTTTGGTTTTTCCCATTTTTTTGGCGATCAGACCCTGCGCGATAACGTTGTTGATCTTGTGCGATCCCGTGTGATTTAGATCTTCGCGCTTGAGAAAAATATCCGCCTGAAGCTCCTCGCTTAGACGTTTGGCGCGCCACAGAGGCGATGGGCGACCCGCGTAATTATTAAACAGATCGTTTACCTCGCTCCAAAATTCCTTGTCGCTTCGCAACTTGTAATAAGTCGCTTCCAGCTCCAACAAGAGCGGCATTAGCGTTTCGGGGACAAACCGCCCGCCAAACTTGCCAAAATGCCCGTTTTGATCAGGCTCGTGTCGTGATGGCGCGGGAATATACATCAGTCGCCTTCCATGTCCAAAATTGAGTAGAAATTAGTTAGTTTTTTGATCTTTTCAGCGCCTTTTAAGTCAAACAGATTGATAACGAACGCCGCCTCGACGCACTTTGCGCCGACGCGCTCGATCAGCCTAATCGACGCTTCCGCCGTGCCGCCCGTCGCGATCAGATCGTCTATAAACAGCGCGCGCGCGTTTTTGATCGCGCTAAAAGCGTCAATGTGAATCTGCACTTCGTCAAATCCGTATTCCAGCGAATACTTTTCGCTCGCGGTGGTATATGGCAGTTTGCCCGGTTTGCGAATGGGCGCAAAACCCACGCCAAGCGCGATCGCAAGCGGCGCGCCAAAAATAAAGCCGCGCGATTCCGCGCCGACGACAAAATCGATCTTCGCGTCTTTGTAGCGATCGGCAAAATGATCGATAACCGTCTTAAACGCTTTGGCGTTGCCCGCGAGCGTGGTTATGTCCTTAAACTGAACGCCCTCTTTGGGAAAGTTCGGCACGTTGCGAATCGAGTTAAGCAAAAGCGCCTTTTGTTCCTCTGAAATAGCCATTTAATCTCCTTTATAGTAGAGCTTCGATCTTGCTTTCAAGATCTTTGATCTTATGACGAATCCTCTCGTTTTCGATCCTATACTGCGCGTTGCGGGCTTTGAACGCCTTAACGTCGTTACGCAGACGGTTCATCTCCTCGTTGAGAATGTCGGTGTTGCCCAAACTTCGTTGTAGCTGAATTTGATATTTGCGGATAAAAATTTCGGCTTCTTTGAGCGTTTCTTTTAGCGTTTGATTGCTTTTATGCTCTTTTTCCATCAAATTTTTGTAGTAAAAAGTCTTGAAAAACAAAAATCCGATCAGTAGCAACACGATCGTTACATATAGCCATTCAAAAAAGATCATTTCGCTTCCAATTTGGCGATTTTTTCAAGCCTCAGCGCGTGTCGTCCGCCTTCAAAAGCAACGTTCAACCAAGCGTCGATAATCGATTCCATAACGCCCGCGCCGATCGCGCGCGATCCGAAGCACAGCGCGTTCGCGTCGTTGTGCGCGCGCGCCATAGAAGCGGTGTAAGCGTCGTGGCAGAGCGCGGCGCGAATCCCGCGAAACTTGTTGGCGGCGATACTCATTCCAATTCCCGTGCCGCAAATCAAAATCCCGCTTGCGTCGCCGTCCTTTTGAACCAATTCGCAGACTTTGGCGGCGTAATCGGGATAATCGACTCTCTCGCGGTCGTAAGCGCCCACGTCGACGATCTCTATGCGATAGGTATTTTTCAGATACTCGATCGCGGCGGCTTTCATATCAAACGCGGCGTGATCCGAGCCGATAACGATTTTTTCCATAGCGCGAATTATAGCGACATATCCTGCGCGCTTTCGCCGCCTTTTTTGACGCTGGTCGCCGCCTCGCCAAACCGCCCGCCCGCGCCTCCCGCTCATTTCCTCGCAAGCGTAAATCTAAAAATTGCAACGATCGTATCGAATTAATTACGTTGCCAATCGCGCTTTTTGTCATTTCCGCGAAGCGTCCGCTCGCTTATGAGCGCAAGGCGCGAAATAATGCGGGAATTCATTCCTCGTCATCCTAGCATCCCCATTGTCCATACTTGCGACAAGTTGCTGGGCGCTTGCGTCTATAGCCGCAAGGAAGGCGAGAATTCAAAACAGAAAGTCAAAACGTTTGCATTGCTTTAATCCGATGTAATGGCATATCGTCATACCCGCTAAGGCAGATATTTATCCCATAAACGATCGGAAGGCTTAAAAGCGCCAACAAAGCCGATCATTCGGGAAAAGCCACAGCAAAGCAGATCGATTGCGTAACGCAAGGATAATCGTCAAGAAAATGGCTTGAAGTTTGATACTTTAAGTTGAGTTCCACTATTATTATCTTGTTCTTAATTTCAAATCACAAGGAGGATTGCGACAATGCAATCATCGTTTTTGTTTCCGATTGGCTCAAACGCCAAGTCGGACGACACAGGTCGCGCTTCAACAAAGCGATCGGCTTTTCAAGGTTTTTCAAACGCGGCAATGCGCTTGTTCAACAAAGAGACAAGCGTTCAGGAACGTTTGGTTCAAGCAAATTCAAACGCTTCGCAACAAAAGCGATCGGCTTTTCAAGGTTTTACAAACGCGGCAATGCGTTTGTTCAAGAAAGAGGCGAGCGTTCAGGAACGTTTGAACCAAACCAAAGCGAATTGTTCGTTAAACCAAGCGTTTCAAACTGCGGTTGAAACGACGGCTGAAGCTGAAACGACGGCTGAAACTTCGGCTTCGTTAAACGCGGAGTTTGCTTCCGTAGAGTTTGCTTCCGCGAAGTTCACCCCCCCCCCCCCCCATTTTCAGCTTGTTTCTAAATTAACCAAATTCTTAACGATCGCAATCGCTTCGTTGTTTTTAATTGGTTGCGACGTAAATGGAGGCGGAAGTTCTAGCTCAAACGGCGATATTCCCAATCTAAGTTCCGCTAAAGACATAACCAGCTTTAGCTTTTCAAGCGGCGTAATCAAAGAGGCTGTTATCGACGAAAGCAAGTTGGAGATCAACGTTACGATCGACTACTATTCGACTAAGCCGTTCAATTCAACCAATCCAACGCCAATCGTAACGACAAGCGCAAACGCCGATTACTCTCCAACGGAAGCTATTTCAACCTTTGGAAGCGCTATTACTTACGTTGTTACGGCGGAGGATTCATCGACTAAAGATTATCAAGCGTTAGTTAAACGGGCGATTGTTGTTAGTAACGAAATCGATCTGCTTAACGCTTTTGACGCTATTGCGGCAGACAGTAGCTTAACGCAGATCGATCTGCTTATCGCAAACGATATAACGTTAAGTTCTCCGTTTACTATCCCTTCCGATTGGTCAAGCAAAGGGATTGTGATAGAGAATAACTCTAGCGCTCCAAACGTAACCATTACGGGACTGATTGTTGATGAAGGAAGCGCTACGTTAAAAGGCGGCGTAACGTTTGTTTATCGCGTTTCGTTCTACGACGCCAATCTAGACTTCAACGGATCGATAAACGTTAGCTCAAACGCTATCAACCTAACGCAATTAAAAGACGATCTGGACATAAACGCAAGCGCGTTATTCGCCGCTTCAAGCGACGACGACGTTTTAGATGAAACGGCTTACCCCGTAACAAGCGATATACGCCTTTACGCCGAAGCTAACGTTACGGAGATAAATAACGTCGAAGGGTTGGGCAAAGTTAGAGACAATCTGGACGGCGCTTATATCCTCTTAAACGATATAGCGCTAGTCGACGATGATTACGCCAATCTTAACGGACTGTTGGGCGGCTGGGAGCCGATCAGCGGCGACGCAACGCATTTTACCGGTATCTTTAACGGCGACAACCATAAGATAAGCGGTATATTTTTTCGCAACGCAATCCGCGATTACATCGGACTTTTCGGTTATATAGAAAACGCTCAAATTAGAAACTTAGGCGTTGAGATAGCCGAAGGCAAAGCGATAATAGGAAAGAACTACGTTGGCGCTATAGCGGGATACGCTTCTAATAGCAATATCGTTAATAGTTACGCGGCGGGCGATATTAGCGGAACGCAGTATGTCGGCGGTATAGCGGGATATGTCGTCTATCATTCCGGTATAGCCGATAGCTACTCGAAGGCAAACGTTGTTACGGACGCGGGGAAAAAAGTTGGCGGTATCGTCGGGGAAATAACTAGCGAAAGCTCGCTAACAAATAGCTACGCCGAAGGAAACGTTAGCGGAGCAGACCATATCGGCGGTATCGCCGGCTCTGTTACGACCAATTCAAAGATAGCGGGGAGTTACTCGACGGGCGACGTTGTTTCAACGGCGGAAGGCTATACGGGCGGGATTGCCGGCGATCTTGTCGATAGCTTGATAACAAATAGTTACGCGACGGGAAACGTTAGCGGAACGCTCGGACAAATAGGCGTATACGCTCGTTATATCGGAGGCATTACGGGACGCGTTAGTGGCGACAATGGTTTGATAACCAATAGCTACGCCGAAGGAAACGTTAGCGGAAAAAGTCAAGTCGGAGGTATCGCAGGATATGTTAATCGCGGGACGATAACCAATAGCTACGCAACCGGCAACGTTGTCGCAACGGATGCTGTAGCCGGCGGCATCGCAGGATATGTGTATTGGGGCGGATCGGTAACAAACAGCTACGCCGCAGGCAGCGTTAGCGGAACAAATCAAGTCGGCGGCATAGCGGGATATCTATACGGATCGCCTGGCGCCACAACGGTTACAAATAACGTAGCGATAAATCCGTCGGTTAGCGCGGATGGAAACGTAAGCCGCGTTGCGGGCTTTATTAGCGCTCACGCTCATACGATTGAAAACAATTTTGCGCGGAGCGATATGACGATAACGGAAGAGGGCGCTAGTCGCAACGACGGAACGCCTAAATCTTTTGCGGAGCTAAAAACGCGATCGACTTACGAGGATGCGATAAACGGCGACGGACTTGGCGGTTTAGGTTGGCTTTTTGGAGACGACAGCGATCATCCATGGAAGATCGATTCGTCTAAAAACAACGGCTTGCCGTATCTTTATTGGGAAACCCGCTAATTTACGCGATTGCATCCTAACGCGGTTAAAACGATAATCTTGTTTTAACCGCCCCCCCGTCATTCTGCGCGAAGGAATGCTGGTATCTAAACATTGCGAAGCAATGACAAGCGCTTACGAGTAGCGCTCGATCCGCGATTGTCTTAAAAACTGGATGCTCGCCTTTCTCCACGATACACGCTTCGTCGCGGAATATGAAAAAGGGCGAATGATTGCGAAAAATATTCGGAAGGCGTATCGCGCTTTATTTATGGATTACGGCAAACGAAAGGAACGAGAAGAGGCGATCGGCGGGAGCGGAAATAATGAGAGACAACTTGACGGGAGTTGGACCCATGACCCAACACATGGTTGCCCATGCGCCCGCTCTACCGTCTGAGACTTACAAGTCGCCTCTTGCGCGTATTTTACGCCAAAAACGTGGCAAAGCCAAGCAAAGGCGCGAAAATGAGTGAGCTTAAAGGCAAAGAGTTAAACGCGCTATTAGCCAAATTAAACGAGAAAGGTTGTTTGCGTTTGCGAGGCAAGCGAAACACTTTGATTTTCGGCGTGGCGCTTGGCGAAATTATCGCTATGCGGCGGGGACGCGGCGGGGGAAAGTTAAGATAAATTTTAATCCGCCGATCGCCGATTATTTTTCGTAGCGGATTAGCGCCCAAGCGTTATTGCGAAAAGAGGGCGATCGCCCTTCGCTTACGCATCGATCGTAATAAGCGGCGGCGCGATCGATCTCCTCGTTTTTTAAGCCGTCGAACGATTCCGCGATCGCCTCGATAAAAGCCTCTTTCGTACTCGGCGGCGCGTTTTGTAAATCGCCGACGGGCGCGAAATCGACTTTTGCGTAAATGCCCGCCGCGAATAGTATGTTGAGAATATAAATATAATCGGGGCGCGGAATAATTTCGCGTCCAATAGCGCTCAACAACTCGTCGCTCCAAAAACTCGCGCCGACTTTTGCCGTGATATAGACGGCTTTTTTGGCGCGCGCGTCGATATTTTTCAAAACGTGCTCCATATCGCTTACTTCCATGCAACGCGAAGCTAAAACTATATCGCATATCGGAACGCCGCTCCAATCGCCTTCAATATCGGCTTGAAAACTTTCGATATTGGTCGCTCCTATTTCCGCTTGACGTTCTCTTAGCAAAGCGAGCATGGCGGGCGAAAAATCAAAGGCGTAAACTTTCTGTAGCGACGGCGCGAAATCAAAGCAAAAACTGCCCGCGCCGCAACCGATTTCAAGTAAAGTTTGCGCGCCGTTTAGATCGATTTTGCTTCTAATAAAATCGTTGTACAAGCCCGCGCCGCGCATTCTCGGTCCCATTTTGGCGGCGCGTTTATCCCAATCTTCGGCTTTCATAGCGTTAGCGCCGCAAAGCGCCTTGTGCGATCGGTAAAGCGCGCCGAAATCTATTTCGTCTATTCGTTGCATATTTTTGTCCGCCTTTGCTTTATATTATCGGCAATATAACGCGCCGATCGCTAAAACGTTGATTAAAAAGTTCGCAACCTTGTATATCGCGTGTTGCGTTGCGCGGGTATTTCGCCCACGCCTTTGATAAGATTTACCATTTCATCGGTAAGCATAGAGTGCGAGCAACCCGTAGCGGCTACGACGTTTTCTTCCATCATCGTGCTGCCAAGATCGTTCGCGCCGAAGCGAAGCGCGAGTTGCCCTATATACGCGCCCTGCGTAACCCAGCTTGATTGAATGTTGGCGAAGTTATCCAGATACAATCTCGAAAGCGCCAAAAGCCGCAGATAGCGATTGGGGCTTTGCTTGGTCAGATCGGGACGGACGCGCTGTAAAGGCGTGCGATCGGGCTGATAACTCCACAAAATAAAAGCGGTAAAGCCGCCCGTTTTATCCTGCTGAACGCGCAGGCTTTCCAGATGATCGACGATCTCCTCGTCGCTTTCGCCAAGCCCGAAAACCATTGTCGCGCTTGTCGTCATGCCGATTTCGTGCGCCTCGCCGTGAATGCGTAGCCAATCTGCGGCGCTTACTTTATTCGGGCTGACGTATGATCGCACCCGATCGCTTAATATCTCCGCGCCCGCGCCCGGCATAGATTGCATGCCGCGATCTTTTAACCGCGTCAAAACCTCTTTGGTCGAAAGATGGCTGATTTTGGCGATATAGGCGATCTCCACAGCCGAAAAGCCGTGAATGTCGATCGACGGAAAAGTCGCGTGAATATGATCGACGAGATTTTCGTAGTAGTCGATAGCCAAACGCGGATGAACGCCGCCTTGAAACAAAATCTGCGTGCCGCCAATCGCCAGCAACTCCTCGATTTTGCGATCGATAACTTCGTACGGCAGGATATAGCCCTCTTTGTCGCGTTCCGAGACGTGAAAGGCGCAGAATTTGCAGCCGATATGACAGATATTGGTATAGTTTATGTTGCGATCTATAACGAAAGTCGTTACGCGATCGGGATGCAACGCGCGTTTTCGCTCCAGCGCCGCCGCGCCCAAAGCGTTTAGATCGTCGTTTATAATTGTTAGCGCTTGAGATTTATTCATAAGCAATTATAGATAAATGAGTATAATTTGAGCTTTAGCGAACAAAAGGAAGCGTTGGTGGCTACGATTGAAGTTGGCAAGATAGCCAAAGATATTTCGCGCGAAGCGTTGGCGGCGCTTGAAAAAACCGACACGCCCGCGTTGCCGCCGTATTACGCTATGGCGTTTTCGGACGCGGCGCGCAAACGCGGATCAAACGAGCAAAGCGAGCGATATTTGCGTCTTGACGACGAATCTATGCGCGAACATCGCCTTGAAGAGTCGTTTCTCTTTGCGCGAAAGGCGTTAAACGAGTACGCAAACAGCGTCGGAAGGCTAAAAAATCGGGAGAACGCGCTTGATTTAAGCAAGCTGGAAGCGGACGAGATCAGCGCCGTTTTTGCGGACGAGATCAAATCTTACGTGGACGCCGTCGCCCGCGAAACGCGCAAAGCCGAAGCGTCGATCGGCGCTTTGGAAGGCGAGCTTGGCGTTATCGAAGCGCAAAGTTTTGTCGATCCGCTCACTCGCCTAAGAACGCCCGCGATACTAAAATATCAGCTTGAGCGGATCTTGCAAATTGGTCTGAACCGCGATCTCGATCTGTGGATCGCGCTTTTTGCGATCGACGATTACGCGCAAATAAAAGAGGAATACGGCTATATGGTCGCGGAAAAAATCCTGCTTTTTACGGCCAAAAGTTTGCTGGGGACGCTTAGAAGCGATAACCGCGTCTATCGCTACAACGAAGATTGGCAAAACGAGAGCGTATTCTGCGCCGTGTTCAATCGCGCCGACAAACAAGGCGCGCTTCTTGCGACGGAGCGCGTTCGATCGCGTATAGAGGCGAGCAAACTCGTGTATAACGAGAAGATCATAAGCGTAACGGTAAGCGCCGCGCTGTCGCCTCATCGCGCGGGCGACGACGAAAAAACGATCCGCGATCGCGCCGAGAAAACCCTATCCAAAGCGTTATCTCAAGGCAAAAACGCGATAATCGTTTATGAAAATTAGGAGTTGAAATGTCGTATCATTGGCTGGATATAGTCGTTTTGGTTTTGATCGCCCTTTTGGGCATACAGGGGATTTTGCGCGGCGCTATTAGGGAGCTGTTTGGTCTTTTGGGCATAGGCTTGGGCATTTTTCTAGGCACGCGCTTCGCGTCCGAAGTTGGCAAATGGGCGTCCGATCGCTCGTTTCAGTTTTCAAGCGAAACCGCCACAAAACTCGCGGGTTTTTTGCTTATATTCCTGATCGTCTGGGCGATATGTTTTGTGATCGGGCTTTGGCTTTCCAAACGGCTTAGAAAAAAAGAGAGCGCGACGAGATTAGTCGTTATCTGGCTGGATCGACTATTTGGCTTTCTAATCTGCGGCGGCAAGATATACATTATATTAGCGACGATTGTCTTTGCCGTAAGCCAAATAAACGCGGTTGCGAAATGGGCGGACGAAAATCTAGGAAGCAGCTTTATGTACAAGCCGCTGAAAGCTACGGGCGGCTTTTTAGCCAAACTCGATCCAAGCAAAGCGGTTGAGGAGACGCAGAAAAAAGTGGAGGAGATAACGCGGACAGCCGTAGAAAAAGTTAAAACGGTCGACTCTGGGTTTCCCGACGCAAACGCCACGGCGTTGGAAGCGTTGGAAAACAACGCGACGCGGGCGCTTGTCGAGATAAAACAGGCGATCGCCGAAAACAACGAAAGCGACGCGGCGACGCAAACGATCGCCGCCGAAACGACCGAAGCGCAATCAAAAACCGTAGACAACAACGCGACGCAAACGATCGCGGACAACGGCGCGCCGATCGCGCCGCAAAACGCAAAAACCGAAAACAACGAAAGCGAGGACAAGCAAAATGCAAAATAAAAATCAAACGGGCTTCGACGAAGCGCTGGAGCGGTTTGTCAAAATCCTGAAAGACAACGATCTCAAATACACCTTTCAGCGCGAAGTCATATTAAGGGCGATCGTAGCGAGCGATTCGCACTTTATACCCGAAGAGCTAAAGCTCAAACTCTCAAAAGAGTACGGATGTCCGCATATTGGCACGGCTACGATCTATCGCACGCTTTCGCTTTTGGAAGAAGCGGGGATCGTTACCAGCGTCAGTTTCGGCGCAAACGGCAAGAAATACGAATACGGCTTAAAAGCGCACCACGATCACATGATATGCGATCGTTGCGGCAAGATGATCGAGTTTATCGACGAGGAGATAGAAAATCGCCAAAAAGAGATCGCCGCTTTGCATGGATTTAAGATTGTTAATCACGCTATGCAACTGCGCGGAATATGCAAAGAATGCCTTCAGGAGCAGCGTTGATTCCAGATTTTAACGAGTATGTAAAAGCGCGGGTCGACAAATTAGCGCGTTTAAGAGAGCTTGGCAAAAACCCTTATGAAAACCGCGTTAAACGCGATCTAAGCGCCGCCGAGTTCAGGCAAAAACACGCGGGGTTGCTTGAAGGCGGCGAACGGGACGAAAACGCGATCTTTAGCGTCGCGGGGCGCGTTAAATTATTGCGGATTATGGGCAAAGCGGCGTTTGCCACAATCGAGGATCAAAGCGGCGCTTTGCAACTGTTTTTGTCCAAAAGCGAGATTGACGAATACGACGAAATCAAAAAACTACTCGACGTCGGCGATATTGTGCAATCAAGCGGTTACGGCTTCGTTACGAAAACGGGCGAGTTGAGCGTTCACGCAAAATCGATCGAGATTCTAACCAAGTCGATTCGCCCGCTTCCGGAGAAATTCCACGGCGTTCAGGACGCGGAGCTTAGATCGCGGCGGCGATACCTTGATCTGATTATGAACCCTAGCGCGCGCGATAACTTTGCCCTGCGAAGCAAAATCGTCTCGCAAACGCGCAATTTTTTTGAAAGCAACGGTTTTTTGGAGGTGGAAACCCCCATGCTTCATCCGATTCCCGGCGGCGCGAACGCCAAGCCGTTTGTAACGCGCCATAACGCGCTTGGCGTAGATCGCTACCTGCGCGTCGCGCCCGAACTGTATTTGAAACGGCTGATCGTGGGCGGATTCGAGGCGATCTACGAGCTTAACCGCTGCTTTCGCAACGAGGGTATGGATTCAACGCACAATCCCGAATTTACGACAATCGAGTTTTATTGGGCGTATCGCACATACGAAGATCTGATCGTTTTGACCGAAAAGTTTTTCGCCTCGCTTCGCGCCGCGCTAAACGCGAGCGAGCTTAATTTCAAAGGACACGCGATTAGTTTGAGCGCGCCCTTTGCGCGATACGGCTACGACGAGGCGCTAAACAAAATCGGCGGCGTTCCCGTCGAGGCTTTGGAAGATCGCGAAAAACTCGCGGCGATCGCGCGCGAAAACGGCGTAGAGGTCAAAAGCGAGCATACGATCGGCGCGATCAAGGCGGAGCTATTCGACGCGCTGGTAGAGCGCAAGCTGATAAATCCGACCTTTATCGTCGATTTTCCCATCGAGATTTCGCCGCTTGCGAGACGAAACGACAAAAACCCGCGCCTAGCCGATCGCTTCGAGCTTTTCATCGGCGGATACGAGATCGCAAACGGCTTTAGCGAGCTAAACGATCCAATCGATCAATTCGAGCGCTTCAAAGCGCAAGTCGCCGCGAAAGACGCGGGCGACGAAGAGGGCATGTATATGGACGAAGATTACATTACCGCGCTTAGTTACGGCATGCCGCCGACGGCGGGCGAAGGCATTGGCGTCGATCGGCTTACGATGATACTGCTAGGGCTGGATACGATCCGCGAAGCGCTATTATTTCCCGCTATGAAACAGGAACAAAAGGAAGAAAATTGAGCTATTTAGAAAAAGAAGACGCCGCGATCTTTGGCTGGATCGCAAAAGAGCTGGAGCGCCAAAACGATCATCTGGAGATGATCGCGAGCGAAAACTACACTTTCCCCGCCGTTATGGAAGCTATGGGTTCGGTTCTGACCAACAAATACGCCGAGGGTTATCCGCGCAAACGCTATTACGGCGGTTGCGAATTTGTCGACGAGATCGAACAAATCGCCGTTGATCGCCTCAAAAAGCTGTTTGGCTGCGAGTTTGCCAACGTTCAGCCGCATTCGGGCAGCAGCGCCAACGCGGCGGTTTACGCGGCTTTGCTAAAGCCTTACGACAAAATTTTAGGCATGGATTTAAGCCATGGCGGGCATCTAACGCACGGCGCGAAAGTCAGTTTCAGCGGGCAAAATTACCATAGCTTTTTTTACGGCGTGAATAAAAACGGGCTAATCGATTACGACGAAGTGGAAAAGATCGCGCTAACCATAAAACCGCAAATCATCGTCGCGGGATTTAGCGCCTATTCAAGAGAGCTTGATTTCGCCCGTTTTCGCGCAATCGCCGACAAAGCGGGAGCGTATCTGTTTTCGGATATAGCGCACGTGGCGGGATTGGTATGCGCGGGCGAATATCCAAATCCTTTTCCGCACTCGCACATCGTCTCCACCACGACGCATAAAACCTTGCGCGGACCGCGCGGCGGCGCGATTATGACAAACGACGAGGAGATCGCAAAAAAGATCGACAAAGCGGTTTTTCCGGGCATGCAGGGCGGACCGCTTATGCATGTGATCGCCGCTAAAGCCGTAGGGTTTGGCTACAACCTAAAACCCGAATGGACGATCTACGCCAAACAGGTTAAATCCAACATAAAAACTCTCGCCAAAGTTATACAAAAACGAGGTTATCAGATCGTAAGCGGCGGCACGGACAATCATCTAATTTTGCTTAGCTTTTTGGATCGCGAATTTAGCGGCAAAGACGCGGATTACGCGCTAGGGCAAGCGGGTATATGCGTCAATAAAAACTCGGTGCCTGGCGAGACGCGCAGCCCGTTTGTTACAAGCGGCGTAAGGCTAGGATCGGCGGCTTTGACAAGTCGCGGCATGAAAGAGGACGAATTCGCGTTTATCGGCGAGAAAATAGCCGACGTTTTGGACGATATAACAAACGCGCAAAAAATCGCCGCGATCGCCGAAGAGATTAAAGCGCTTGGACGC
>JAISMA010000050.1 GCA_031276985.1 Helicobacteraceae bacterium
TCGAACGCCTCCTTTTTCTCCGCCGCGACCTCCACGATCGCGCGCGAAAAGCTCTCGCAAAACAGATCGCGCTCGTCGCCTAGCGTTACCATGCCCTCAAATCCCAAAGCGCCGCCAAGCGCGCATTTTGCGACGGCGACGGCGATTCCGCCCGCGCTCACGTCGTGCGCGCAGAGCAACAAACCTTGTTGATTGGCGTTGATAACGCACTCCCACAGCAGACGTTCCAGCGCCAAATCAAGTTTCGGCGGCTTCAGCGCCACCTTTTTGGCAAACACCTTCATATAAAGCGATCCGCCAAATTCGCCGCGCGTTTCGCCAAGCAGATAAACGAGACTGCCAATCTTCTTAAACGGCATTGTCAGCGTTTTTTTAGGATCGTCGAGCAAGCCGACCGCCGCGATTGCGGGCGTTGGGAAAATGCCGACGCCGTAGCTTTCGTTGTAAAATGACACGTTGCCGCTCACGACGGGCGTTTTGAGCTTGAGGCACGCCTCTTTGATTCCCTCGCACGCCTCCTTAAACTGCCACATTACTTCGGGATTTTCGGGATTGCCAAAGTTCAGACAATCGGTGATCGCAAGCGGAGTCGCGCCGCTCATAGCCACGTTGCGTCCCGCTTCGGCAACCGCCGCCGCCGCGCCCGTTTTGGGATCGATATAGCAAAAACGCGGATTGCAATCGACGCTTAGAGCGATCGCCTTGTCGTTTTCATGCACATAGAACACGCCCGCGTCGCTTTCGCCGATTTTGGTGATTGAAGCCGCGCCGATCGTAGAGTCGTACTGCTCGTAAATGAAGCGTTTGTCGGCTATTTCGGGGTGGCTTAAAAGCGCCTTAAGCGCGTCTGTCGACGACGGAAAACTCACGCCTTCCGTATCGTCAAAATCGGCGATCTCGTCAAGATACGCGGGGCGTTTGATCGGGCGATCCAAAACGGGCGCGAGATCGTCCGCGATCGCAACGGGCAGATCGCCCGCAAGCTCGCCATGCCAAAACAGCTCCATGCGCCCCGTGTCCGTAACCTCGCCGATGACCGCCGCGTCAAGCTCGTATTTGTTAAACAGCGCAATCACGTCGTTTTCGCGCCCTTTTTTGACGCAAATAAGCATGCGCTCCTGCGATTCGGAAAGCATTAGCTCGTATGGCGTCATCTCGGTTTCGCGCATTGGAACTTTGTCCAAATGTAGCCGCATTCCGCCGCCGCCGCGCGAAGCCATTTCAAAACTAGAGCTTGTCAGTCCCGCCGCGCCCATATCCTGAATGCCCACGATATGATCGCTTTCAAACAGCTCCAAACACGCCTCCAGCAATAGCTTCTCGGTGAAAGGATCGCCCACCTGCACCGTCGGGCGCTTGGATTTGCTCTCGTCGGCGAAGCTGTCCGAAGCCATAACCGCGCCGCCAAGCCCGTCGCGCCCCGTTTTACTGCCAACGTATATAACCGCGTTGCCGATCCCTTCCGATCGCCCGTAGAAAATGCGATCTTTGCGCGCTATGCCAAGCGTAAATGCGTTTACTAGGATATTGCCGTTGTAACATTCGTCAAATGTCGTCTCGCCGCCAAGCATTGCCACGCCCACGCAGTTGCCGTATCCGCTTATGCCCGCCGCCACGCCGCGAAGCAAGCGTCTGTGCAGTTTGCCGATTGCGCCTTTGTCGCTTATGTCGCCGAAGCGAAGCGAATTTAGGTTTGCGACGGGTCTTGCGCCCATCGTGAAAATATCGCGCAAAATCCCGCCAACGCCCGTCGCCGCGCCTTGATACGGCTCGATAAAGCTAGGGTGATTATGACTCTCCATTTTGAAAATCGCCGCGTACGCGCCGCCAATGTCGATCGCGCCCGCGTTTTCGCCCGGTCCTTGCGTTACCCATTCGGCTTCCGTCGGGAAATCGCGGAGATACTTTTTGCTTGATTTGTAGCTACAATGCTCGCTCCACATTGCGCCCACGACGCCAAGCTCCACAAGGTTTGGATCGCGCCCTAAAATGCGGCGTATCCGTTCATACTCGTCGTTTGAAATTTTGTGCGCCTTCAATAGCGTTTCAATATCTTGCGGCATGTGCCAAAACCCCTGCTCGCGCCGCGCTTGGCGCGTAAATTAACGCGGCATTTTAGCCAACGCCCGCTTGGTCGCGCTTTTTGTCTCGACTCGCGCGCAACGGGAGAATTGGCTAGAACGCTGAAAATGCGCTATAATTAAGCAAGTTGCTAAAAGGAGCGAGAATGTTAATGCCTTATGGTAAAGAAATTGTGAATGTTGATGTTGACGCGATTATGGACTTTATTGAACGCGACGAAACAAATATCGCGCAAGAAATACTAAAGCAAGGACATTGGGTGGTTTATGTAAATAGCGATACTCCCGATGGTTGCGTATTAAAAGAGTATCCAAACGGCAGAATAGAACTTTTGGAAGTTGATATTTTACGCGGTCGGCAAGAGGTAAAAAAAGTTATCCGCGATGGCAGGTAAGCCGCAATTAGTCGTAATTGCCGGACCAAACGGCGCGGGAAAAAGCACATTGAGCGCCCATTCGATTTTTAAGAGTTTGCCCATAATAAATCCGGACGTTATAACGATAGAAAATAATTGCTCGCCTATCGAAGCCGGTAAAATCGCTATTGCCCAAAGGCGACAATTATTGCAAGAGCGTCAATCTTTTGCAATAGAAACAACTCTGACGGGCAATAGCGAAATAGCGTTAATGCGCGACGCAAAAAAGCTGGGATATAGGGTTAATTTAGCCTATGTTGGAATCAGCAATGTTGCATTGTCCGCTATACGAGTGGCATCCAGAGTCGCCAAAGGCGGACATAACATTCCGAAAAAAGATATTCTAAGAAGATATGATCGAAGCCTAAAAAATATTCCTATGGCATTTGAGATTGCGGATAGAGCGTATATTTTTGATA
Source organism: Helicobacteraceae bacterium (assembly GCA_031276985.1). Classification (GTDB taxonomy): domain Bacteria; phylum Campylobacterota; class Campylobacteria; order Campylobacterales; family SZUA-545; genus JAIRNH01. The sequence goes on from JAISMA010000050.1 coordinate 2,917, forward strand.
ACTCATTCAAAAAACGTCATTTACTATACAAGAAAAACCTACGAATCGAAAGAATCGTCGCAAAGGATTTACCTAACTGGGCGAAAGAAACAATCAAAACTTTAAGAAATATTCATCGCGAAATAGACGACGGTTTAGCTTTCTAAACGATTTGAATAAGAAAAACTGCACGCGATCAATCGACGAAATGCGATAATCGTTCGCTTCAGGGCAATAGCGCGATTTGGCTTTTGCAAACCCGCTTTGCAGATAATCGTCAATATGCGCTTTGCATTTCGTCGCGTCGATCAACGCCTCTTTACCATGCTCGCTAACTATTTGCTTAACGATCGTTATAAATCTCGCGTCCACTTGTATCCTCTCGCTTTGTTTAATCAATCGCGCAATAGTTTTTCTTGCTTCATATATTCTAATAATTCGCAATCGCCCAACGCACACGCTTTGCGAGCGTCTTTTGTCGCGTTTTTGTAATCGCCCAACTCACGGTAAGCGACCGATCGATTGTTATAAGCTATCGCAAGATTAGCATCGATCTTAATCGCTTGCGTATAATCAGCAATCGCCTTCTTATAATCGTCTAAATTATAGTAAGCGTACCCGCGATTATTGTAAGCCATTGCAAAGTTGGGGTCGATCTTAATCGTCCGATCATAATCCGCAATTGCTTTTTTATATTCGCCTAAATTAATATAAGCAAGCCCGCGATTAACGTAAGCCAGCGCAAGATTCGGATCGATTGTAAGCGCGCGATTAGAATCCGCAAGCGCTTTTTTATATTCGCCTAAATCAATGTAAGCGGCTGCGCGATTGTTATAAGCCATTGCAAGATTTGGATCGATCTTGATCGCGCGATTAGAATCCGCAAGCGCTTTTTTATATTCGCCTAAATTATAATAAGCAAGCCCGCGATTAACGTAAGCGTTCGCATATTTTGGATCGATCTTAATCGCCCGATCATAATCTGCAATCGCCTTTTTGTGATCGCCTAAATTATAATAAGCAAGTCCGCGATTGTAGTAAGCCTCCGCGTTGTTTGGATATGTCTTAATCAGTTCGTCAAAATTGATAAGGGCTTGGCGAAAATCGCCGCGTTCAAACGCGGATTTGCCATCATTAAACACGGCTGAAGCGCCAAGTCTAACATTTATAGCGTTTATTGCGTAAGTCGTAAAAGCCGCCGCAAAACAAAGCGCTAAGATAGAGGCGATAAACGATCGCGCCGTGTTTGGTTGCGGCGGCGCTCCGTACTTATTTGTTCCCTTTGTTCCGCTCTTGAAATACATACGTATTTCGCTTATAAACACAATCAAAACAAAGATTCCAATGCCATTAGGTTTTGCTGGATTATATGTTTGTAAGCCAGACAAAATCGGAGCGCTCAATATAATTAAAAATACATACGCTATGGTTATCAATCCCTTATTGTCAAAGTCATGTAACCGTCGAACAATAAAAGATAGATACCAAATTATATACGCGCCATAAAAGCATACGGCTAAACCGATTAGCCCTCCCGCTAAATTTTGTGATTGCAAAGCAAGAACAAGTATGCCAAAAAGATATATAGTCCAAAAAAACGTTGCAAACGCAAAATAACGAAGTCGGCCGATACGACCTTCAAAATCAAAGATTTTTATTTTGCTATAAACGGAAGGTTGCGCGACATAGTTAGACGATTGTTGCCGCGAATTGTATTGCGGTTGACTATCTTCTGGCGGTAAATCATAGTCGTCATACGCGGATTGCGACGACGACGGATATTGCGGTTTATTGTATTTAAGCGGCGGCGCGCTGTATTGCGATTGCGAATTAGCGCTAATTGATTGGCTATCGCCGCGTAAAACAAACGCTAAAAGATCGACGGCTTCCGTCGCCGCGTTTTCGTCGATAAACCGATCCACTTTCAAATATCGAATTTGTTGTTGTTTGCATAACGCTAGATCGTTTGCGGTTGCGATCGCTTGCGCCGCTCCCGCTTCAATTGCGATTAGCAACAAATGCCGCTCTTTTTTGAACTCGTTTTGAGCGTAATCCGCCAAATGCGCTTTGCATTTCGTCGCGTTGATTAGCATATCCGCGCCTTGCTCTTTAACCAATTGCTCTACAATCGCTATAAACTTTGCGTCCATTGTTATCTCCTCGCTTTCGCAAGAGAACAAAAAACTAGCGGACTACCGAGAGAGAGAGAGAGAGAGAGAGAGAGAGAGAGAGAAACGAAGCCTTCGGCTTCAGAAAAAACGCTTTGCGAAACTTTTATTCGCGTCGTCATAACCTAACCCTTCCTTGACTTTGGATGCAAATTATCGGCGGATTATAACAATCTTTCGCATAAATTCAAGATCGCTTTTGAATAAAGCAAACCAAAACGCGAAATTCGCCCGATCGCCGCGCCTTTACGTTCTAAACTTCGTAGCCGTTTTCATACATTTCGCCGTTTCCATGACATAAACCATGACAGAAACAAAGTACGCAAAAAGCATAAATATGGCGCAAATCAAGCAACGTCAAGAAGGCAAATATGGCGGCGATCAAGCGCGAAGCGCAAAGCGTCCATAGGGTAAAATCGCGCCTTCACTGCGCCAAAAAGCGCCACTTTTTCTCAAGGAAACCTGTAGATGATTACTGTCGTAAAGCGCGACGGGCGACGCGAAGCCCTAGAGATCGCCAAGATTCAGAAATTCACCGCCGACAGCGTCGCGGGGCTAAAAAACGTCGATCAGTCCGAGCTTGAACTGGACGCAAAACTGCAATTTAGAGACGGCATCAGCACCGCCGACATTCAACAGACGCTTATTCACACAGCCGCCGACAAAATCGACGTCGATCGCCCCGATTGGACGTTTGTCGCCGCGCGGCTTTTCATCTACGATCTTTATCACAGAGTGGGCAAGGCGACGCTTGGGATCAAGGGCAAAGCCTATCAGCCGCTTAAACGCTATTTCGAGGTGGGCGAGCGCGAAGGGCGCATTCTCAAAGGCTTGGGCGCGAAATACGATCTTGACGATCTTGACCGCTACATCAAACCTGAGCGCGACTACCAATTCACCTATCTTGGGATCAAAACGCTTTACGATCGCTATCTGCTAAAAAACCGCAAGAACGATCCAATCGAGCTGCCGCAACAGATGTTTATGGCGGTGGCGATGTTTTTGGCGCAAAACGAGCGCGATCGGCAGGAGTGGGCGAAAAAGTTCTACGACATTCTGTCCAAATTCGAGGTTATGGCGGCGACGCCGACGCTCTCAAACGCCCGCACGCCGCGTCATCAGCTTAGTTCGTGCTTCGTGGGCAGCACGCCCGATAATATCGAGGGCATTTTCGACGGCTATAAAGAAATGGCGCTACTTAGCAAATACGGCGGCGGCGTGGGCTGGGACTGGTCAAAAGTGCGCTCCGGCGGCAGTTTCATCGACGGGCACAAAAACGCGGCGGGCGGCGTGGTGCCGTTTTTGAAGATCACAAACGATCTGGCGGTGGCGGTCGATCAACTCGGCACGCGCAAAGGCGCGATCGCCGTCTATATCGAGCCGTGGCATAAAGACGTGCTGGACTTTCTCGATCTGCGTAAAAACAGCGGCGAGGAACGGCGCAGAACGCACGATATTTTTCCCGCGCTGTGGATATGCGATCTGTTTATGAAGCGCGTAGAAAGCGACGGCGAATGGGCGCTGTTCGATCCTTACAACGCGCCCGATCTAACCGACCTTTACGGCGAAGCGTTTGAAAGGGCGTATACCGCTTACGAAGCCGACGCGGACATTCCGCGCATCTACATCAAAGCCAAAGATCTATGGAAAAAAATCCTGCTTAGTTACTTTGAAACGGGCATGCCGTTTTTGTGTTTCAAAGACACGGCAAACGAGAGCAATCCAAACAGCCACGCAGGTATGATCCGAAGCTCCAATCTATGCACGGAAATTTTTCAAAACACCGCGCCAAACGATTACGCGGTGCGGATTATGTTTGAAGACGGCGGATTCGAGGAGCGGCTGGAAGAAGATACGATCACGACCGATTCGGGCGTGAAAAAGCCCGCAAGCAAAATCAGTTCGCTTGATACTTTGCAAGGGCGCAAGGTTTACGCGGTGGAAAAAGCGGCAAAAAGCGGACTGACGGCGGTTTGCAATCTAGCAAGCGTCAATCTTTCGAGAATCAATACCAAAGAGGACATAGAGCGCGTCGTGCCGATCGCGGTGCGTATGCTGGACAACGTGATTGACCTAAACTTCTATCCGCTTGCCAAAGTCAAAACGACCAATCTCAAAACCCGCGCGATCGGGCTTGGCGTAATGGGCGAGACGGAGTTTTTGGCGACGCGGCGCATACATTGGGGCAGCGAGGAGCATCTGCGGACAATCGACGAAATTATGGAGACGATCGGCTACAACGCGATTAGCGCTTCAGCCGATCTCGCGGTGGAAAAAGGCGCGTATGAAAACTACGAAGGAAGCAAGTGGTCAAAAGGGATTATGCCGATCGACACGGCTAACAAAGAGGCGGCGAAACTTGTCGATCGCGGCGGGCTTTTTGGGCTGGCGTACGATTGGGACGAGTTGCGCGCAAAGGTCAAAACGCAAAAAATGCGTAACGGACATCTGCTGGCGATCGCGCCCACAAGCTCCATTTCGCTCCTCATCGGCACTACGCAGGCAATCGAGCCAATCTACAAACGCAAATGGTTTGAAGAAAATCTAAGCGGTATGATCGCCGCCGTCGCGCCGAAACTTTCGCCCGAAACGTGGAGTTATTACACGCCCGCGTACGAGCTGGATCAGACGTTGCTTATCAAAGCCGCCGCGATTCGCCAAAAGTGGATCGATCAAGGGCAGAGTCTCAATCTGTTTTTCAAGATTGGCGAAACGACGGGAAAGAGCTTGAACGAGGTATATCTTTTGGCGTGGAGACTGGGGCTGAAAAGCGTTTATTATTTGCGTAGCGAAAGCCCAGAATTCAAAGTCGAAACGCCAAAACCGGTCGACAGAAGCGTAGAGTGCGACGGATGCCAATAATCGCGCTTTACGTTACGCATAAAACAAACGATCAAAACGGTTTGGCGCGTTAAATGTTTCATAAACTTATAGCCGCGAAACGCGATCAATGGATCGCTCAAAAAGACTGCCCCGTAAAAGGAACGATCGCGTATATAGAAAAACAAGGATATATGCGAGACGCGCAGATCGAGGCTATCAAGACATATTTGTTTTTGAAAATAGAGTGCGATAACCGCCCGCTGTATAAACTGTTTAGCGAAGGGAAATTCAACCTGCTAAATACGGACGAGTTAGAATTAACGCCGCGCGCTAGAAACATTTTGCTTTCAAATCCCGCCGCCGCGTCGTTAATGCAATACGCGCTTTCTTGCGATAGAAAAGGCAAACAACTATCGCCCGAACTAGAACGCTTTATTAAAAACAACGCGGAAAATATCGATTACGAAAAAGCGTTTTTTGATCTGTTCTACAAAACAAGTTACACCGATTATCTGTTTAGTCTGCCTATGGGCGCGGGCAAAACATATTTAATGGCGGCGTTTATTTATTTAGATCTATATTACGCGCAAGTCGCGCCCGAAAACAAAGCCTTTGCGCGTAATTTTATTATCTTCGCGCCGTCAGGTTTGAAATCGTCTATCGTGCCAAGCCTAAAAACCATAGAACGTTTCAATCCCGCATGGATTATTCCGGAGCCAGCCGCAAGCGGACTAAAACGGCTAGTAAAATTTGAAATCCTCGACGAAGCAAGAGGCAAAAAAGGCGCTAACCGCGTTAAAAATCCAAACGCGCAAAAGATCAACGCGCATCAGCCGCAAGAGGATTTAATCGGACTAGTGGCGATCGCAAACGCCGAAAAAGTTATATTGGATAGATTACCTTCCGATCCGCTAAACATTGGGCAAAACGACACGCAAGACGAACGCGACAGATTGGCAAACGAATTAAGAAATATCATAGGCAAAATTCCTAATTTAGCCGTATATATCGACGAGGTTCATCACGCAATGGATGACGATATTAAACTTCGTCAAGTGGTTACAAAATGGACGCAAAACAGCGCGTTTAATTCAGTTATAGGTTTTTCAGGCACGCCGTATTTGGAAAAAGCCGAAAGCGTCCAGATCGCCGATCGTTTTTTGATCAAAAATTCCGAGCTGGCAAACGTCGTATATTATTATCCGTTAATCGACGGCATAGGCAATTTTCTAAAAACTCCGACAGTGGAAAGCTCCACAAACGACGACGTAGCCGCGATCGTAGAAAGCGGAATTAAAAACTTTTTAGACGCATACAAAGACACCATATACGGCGATAATACCGTCGCAAAATTAGCGATTTATTGCGGTTCTATAGAAAATTTGGAAGAAGAGATATATCCGATCGCGGCGCGAATCGTAGCCGAATATGGATTAAATCCGTCCGAAACAATCCTAAAACACCACAAAGGCAACAAAAATTACAAGATCATAAAAGACGCTGAAACAGAGTTTGCCTCTCTCGATCTGCCAATATCTAAAAAGCGAATAATACTGCTGGTACAAATTGGTAAAGAAGGCTGGGATTGCAGAAGTTTAACGGGCGTTATTCTTTCGCAAAAAGGCGACTGCCCGACAAATATGGTTTTGCAAACCGCCTGCCGTTGCTTGCGTCAAGTTGATAAAAACAGTCAGGAAACGGCGTTAATATGGTTAAATAAATTCAATCACGCAACGCTTAGACAACAGCTTCAGATTCAGCAAGACACGGACATTAACGCTTTTACGAGAGCAAAAGGCAAAGAGCTTTTCGCTATCAATCGCTATTCGCGTGTGGATCATCTAAAATTACCGCCTGTCGAATTTTATCAATTAGAGATAGAATACGCCGAATATATTAGCAAAAAAGCCGATACGCCGATCGACATAAAAAACGCCGCAAACAAAGCAAAAACAGAACATCTAAAAGAAAGTTACACGTTAGGAAACGAGCGCGACAAACGAATTGAAAAAGAAGGCGAACGCGGAGATGAAAACGCCGATTTTGATCGTTGGCTTTACGCGATCGCAAAAGAGAGTTTCGGATTTATCACTATAAGCGATCTAAGAAAACATTCAAACGAGTTAAATTATATTTTTGAACATATTAGTTACGAAAAAGACCGCGCAAGATTTTTCAGTTCCTTTTACGATCAAGAAACAGTTAGAACAAATATAAGAAAAGCATTTTACGACAAGCGCGATATAAATTATAGAGCGTTTACAGTTCCCAATAGCGCTTTGTTATTAAAAATTAAAAATTTTACTTCGCCGATATTCACGGACAAACCCAATCAATACGAACCATCTCAAACAGAGGTAGAAAAAATCATTAGCGCGGATAACGGTAAACCTATCAAAGCGAGCGCAAGCGTAAACGCCGCGATCGAGACTTTGATAAAAGAAGGCGAAACGAGCGCGGCGGAATCTTTGCGAAAAAAATACGCGGAAAATAAAAGACGGGATTTTTCATACCATTATTTGCCATACCATTTTGCCAGCGCTTTTGAAAAAGAGTTTTTTGATATGGTTTTTGCGCTTAAACCATTTACGGATAAAGAGCTTCAAATCTATTATAACGGCGATCGTGAATTAACCGAATTCAAAATACGTTGCTATAAACAAAGCGGCGCGAGTTTAAGATATATTGGAAATTATACGCCTGATTTTTTAATAATTAAACGCAAAAAAGATGAAATAGACAAAGTAATCATAGTCGAAACAAAAGGCGAAGCGTTTGTTGATAGATTTAGCGAAAAGAAAGATTTTATGCGATCGCTATTTATGGAACACAACGAAAATAAATTCGGTTATAAACGTTTTGATTTTCTTTATTTGGAAGATTCGCTTTCACCGCAAAACAAACAGATGAAAACGATCGACGCGATCGAAAAATTCTTTAAGGATTAGCAAATGGCTGTTAAATACGTTCCGTACTATCCCGAACCGCTTGAAGGTCAGGCGATACTCGATAATTTTTCGCGCACGAGACGTACGCTTAAATACCGCGACGCCAATAGAGCGATCGAGCGCGTAAAACGCGGAATGCCGCTTTATGAAACGCTCAAAGTTGAAACGGTAGGCGAAAATAAAAACGATAATTTGATTATTCGCGGCGAGTGCTTATCCGCTTGCGCGTACTTAAAAGATCGCGGCGTAAAAGTTGATCTCGTATATATAGATCCGCCTTTTGCAAGCGGCGCGGATTACGCTAAAAAGATCTATATTCGCCGCAATCCAGAGTTAGCCGAAGCGATCGCAAAAGCCGAAGCAGAATTAAACGACGAGGAGTTGCAAAACTTTGAGGAAAAAATGTACGGCGATATATGGGATAAAGAACGGTACTTAAATTGGATGTACGAAAACCTGTGCGCTATTAAAAGCGTAATGAGCGAAACGGCTTCAATATACGTTCATCTTGATTGGCATATAGGACACTATGTGAAAATTCTAATGGACGAAATTTTTGGCGAAGATAATTTTAGAAATGAAATAATATGGCATTATGCTAACAAAATACCAGATAAAAGAAAGCCTCTTTTTACGAACTGCTCTGATTTTATACTTCTATATAATAAATCCAATGACCAAATTTTTAACATTCAATACAAACAGATTAAACCGCACAAGAGAGCAAAGGAGACCAAAATAAACGGCGTTAAGCAATCCGTAAGAGATGAAAATGGCAATGTTCTTTACGAGGAGTTTGATCAATCTATGCTTGATAATGTGTGGAATATACCATCGCTTGCGGGTTCGTCAAAAGAAAAACATGAAATTGACTATGTAACGCAAAAGCCAGAAGCGTTATTAGAACGAATAATCAAAGCAAGCTCCAACGAAGGCATGATCGTAGCGGACTTTTTTGGCGGAAGCGGCGTTACGGCGGCAGTAGCAACAAAATTAGGGCGCAAATTTATTCATTGCGATATTGGCATAAACAGCGTTCAAACAGCCCGCGATCGTCTTATCGCTAACGGCGCGGCGTTTGATATATTGGAGATAAAAGACGGCGTTACTTTTTATCGTAATCCAATTCAAACAATGGAGAAATTAAAAACGCTTATAACGGGGCTCAAAAACGAAGATTCGCTTGATAAATTTTGGGAAGGCGCAATCGAAGATCCAAAAAAAGGCGTTTCGCCCGTTTACATTCCGAATTTGCTTGATAGCTCTACGCGCCTGCTCGATCTTGTTTTGATGAACAGAATCATCAAAGAGGCTATGCCCGATCTGCCCGAAGATACAAAAAGAGTTATCGTTTATTATATAGACATTATCGATCTAAAAGAGATAGAGGATTTTATAAGAGACAATAACGACACGCTTATAGAGATTGAACTGCGCGATCTTAAAGAAATTCTTGACGAAATAGTCGTGGAGGATTACGCCGAATATACGTTTGGCGAAGCGTCGGACGAATTGGTTAGCGGTTGGCGCGTGAAAATAGATAAGATTATAAGCGATCGCGTTTTGCGGCGCATAGACGAATATAATCAAAAATCGATAGACAACGACAAAGCGACGATAAAAATAAGCCAAAACGGTTTAGAGCTAATAGAGCTTGTCGCGCTTGATTGCGTATCAAACGAAGGGGCTTGGCACAGCGACGCGGAAATCAAAATAGACAAACTCGGCTATATGATTAAAAACGGCGTAAAAACCAAAGATTTCTGGAACGGATCAATATATAGCGAGAAAAAACCGCTACGCTTAAAAATCCGCAATATATGCGGCGATGAAAGCGTTTATAAATTGGGCGACTAAAACGGCTTTTGAGCGCAAATGGGATATAGAGTTTGCGAAATAACGTTAGAGCGCCCGACGAAAGCGGTTTTCGCGCTTGAAAAATCGCTTAATATCGATCGCGCCAAAGCGCAACGGCTAATCGACAAAGGCAGAGTCAAGCTAAACGGCGAAAGGCTTACGATCAAAACGGA
>JAISMA010000068.1 GCA_031276985.1 Helicobacteraceae bacterium
TGGATTTGTATATGCAAACGTCGTTTGGCGTTAGCGCTTTGATCGTCGGCGCGGCGGCGCTTACGCTATGGCTTGGCGCTTGTTATATGAAAAGCAAAGTCGGCGGGCACGGTTCAGCCGTAGCCAAAGCGCTAGGCGCAAGAAACGTAACGCCTTCTAATCCGATCGAAAAACGGCTGTTAAATATCGTTGAAGAGATCGCGCTTGCGAGTCGCGTTTTACCGCCGAGCGTATATGTGCTGGACGATGAATCAATCAACGCTTTGGCGGCGGGCGAGAGTCCGCAAAAAGCCGCAATCGTCGTTACAAGCGGCGCTTTGCGATACTTAAACCGCGACGAATTACAAGGCGTGATCGCGCACGAATTTAGCCATATTTACAACAACGATATGAAGTTTAATATGCGTATGATCTCGCTGATTTTTGGCATTGAAGTTATTAGCATGATAGGCGAACTTGTTTTTCGCTTTACAAAAGACGATTCTCGCGGATATAGCGGCAAAGATCGCGGCAACGCAATCGCCTATATAGCGCTTGCGGGCGCGGCGCTTTTTATAATCGGATTTGCGGGCAAAATATGCGCGTCAATCATAAAAGCGGCGGTCAATAGACAACGAGAGTTTTTAGCGGACGCATCCGCGATGCAATTTAGCGGACACGACGGCATAATAGGCGCGTTAAAAAAGATCGGCGGATCGCATTCGCTTGTTAAAGCGCCCTATGCGTCGGCGTTTAGTTATTTCTTTTTCGCGCAAGCGATAAAAAGCCGCTTATTCGCCACGCACCCGCCGTTAAAAGAGCGAATCAAACGGCTTGAGCCGCGATGGGGCGGAGAGTTTATAACGCCCAAATCGCTAATGCGCGACGAGGATTTAATCGTCAAGCCCGCTAAAACAAAGATTATTCCCACGGCTACGATCGCAATGGCAACCGCAAGCGCCGCAATCGTAGCGGCGGGCAAAAACGTTATTAAGCCCAAAGAGCCAAACGCGACAAGCGAAGTTCCAAATCTTGCGGCGAATACAAACGCGATAGATTTAATTAATATCGCTACGGCGGATATTGAAGCCGTTCCCGAATATCTGCGCGAACAAGCCGCCGATCCGCTTGCGGCTCGCTGGATTATTTACGCGTTGCTAATCGATCGCGTTGATCGCGCAGTAGCTTCAAGACAACATAAAATAATCGCTACGCGGGTTTATCCAGACGGATTTGAAAAGATCGCGACGGCGATCAATTCGCTTAAACGCGAAAGCGTCGTGCATTTAATTTTCTTATGCGTTCCCGCGCTTAAAAACCTTACAATCGATCAGTATAAACATTTTAGAGAAGTCGCGGATTTATTGATTGAGGAGGACGGCAAAGTCTCGTTATTTGAATTTAATCTTAAATATCTTGTTTTTTACCCGCTTGATATTGCTTTTGATTTACGAAAACCGCCAAAGATCGTTTATAACGCGATTGAGCCGATCGCAAAAGAAATTTCAGTCGCGCTTTCGGCGATCGTATATGACCAATACCAAAACGACGAAAAAGCTGGATCGGCGTTTGATAACGTTTGCAAAACCATTAACGCTTTAGAATATGTTCCTTCAAACAAAATCCTAACCCAAACGCTAGAAAGAGCTTACGATCGTATTCAACAATCCAACGACGAAATCAAACAACATATTATAGATTTAGCTATCGCAAGCGTTAAATCCGACGGCGCGATCAGTCCCGAAGAAGCCGAAACAATTCACGCTTTGCGATCCGCTCTTGGTTTAGGATATATGTAATGAACTTCCGCGAAGAACAACGACTTGCTAAACGCAACTCTCGACGGCTGTTCGCGTCTTTCTGGCTTGGCGCCGCGTTTATATTTTTGATCTGGTGCTACTTAGTTTTTGCAACTATATACAACATTCCCATTGAAGCTTTTTTTGATATTTCTGGGCAACTTGGAACGGATAGCGCGTTTGAGGCGTTTATGGGATTTATTGTTATTCTTCCGTTAGTTTTAGCTCCTCCTTTTTATATATGGCTTAGCGTAATATATACAAAGAGGAAAATCGACGGACACGGCTCGCTCATAGCCAAAGCGCTAGGCGCAAGAGCCGCTTCGCCTGTTAATCCGACCGAGAAAAGGTTGCTTAATATTGTAAAAGAGATCGCGCTCGCAAGCGGCGTTTTGACGCCTCGCGTTTATATATTAAATAACGATGAATCAATCAATACTTTAACGGCGGGCGATAGCCCGCAAAAAGCGGCGATCGTCGTAACAAGCGGCGCGCTCAGATATTTAAACCGCGACGAATTACAAGGCGTGATCGCGCACGAATTTAGTCATATTTCCAACGAAGATATGAAGTTTAATATGCAAATGATTTTGCTGATTCTGTCAATCGAAGTTACGGGGAATACTATAGACCTTAATTCCGCTCAATCAGCCATATATGATTCACACAAAACCAATAACGACTCGAACGCTTTTTCTATTATGCTTAAAGAACGCATGCGGTTTTTACTATTTATGACGGTCATTTGTTTTCCGCTTGGCGGTATGGAATATATACAGTTTATGCTTTTGATAGCATTTCTTATCTTTGCGCCTATGGTAGGCATAATATTCGCTTCGGCAATCAAGGCGGCAATCAACAAACAACGCGAGTTTTTAGCCGACGCTTCGGCGGTTCAGTTTTGTAGACATAATGGCATAGCGAGCGCGTTAAAAAAGATCGGCGGTTCAGGCTCAATAGTTAAAAATCTTCGCGTGTCAGCGTTTAGCCATCTCTTTTTCGCGCAAGCGATAAAAAGCCGCCTATTCGCCACGCACCCGCCGTTAGCGGAGCGAATTAAGCGCGTCGATCCAAAATGGGACGGACGGTTCATAATTTCCGAAGCGTTAAACAATTACGACGTTTTAAGCGCCAAAAGCTCCGATCGCGACAAAACAAAGATTATTCCTACGGCTACAATCGCAATGGCAACCGCAAGCGCCGCAATCGTAGCGGCAGGCAAAAACGTTATTAAGCCCAAAGAGCCAAACGCGACAAGCGAAGTTTCAAATCTTGCGGCGAATGCAAGCGAGATCGATTTGCTAAGTATCGCTACGGCGGATATTGAAGCCGTTCCAGAATATCTACGCGAACAAGCCGCCGACGCGCTTGCGGCTCGCCGGATTATTTACGCGTTGTTAATTGATCGCGTAGATCGCGCGGTAGCCGCAAGACAACATAAAATAGTCGCCACTCGGGTTTATCCAGACGGATTTGAAAAGATCATAGCGGCGATTGATTCGCTTAAACGCGAAAGCGTTGTGCATTTAATTTTTTTATGCGTTCCCGCGCTTAAAAATCTTACAATCGATCAATATAAACGCTTTAGAGAAGTCGCGGATTTATTGATCGAAGAAGACGGCAAAGTCTCGTTATTTGAATTTAACTTGAAATATCTTGTTTTTTACCCGCTTGATATTGCTTTTGATGTAAGAAAGCCGTTAAAGATGATCTATTTTAAATTCGATCAGCTCGCAAAAGAGATTTCAGTCGCGCTTTCCGCGATCGTATATGACCAATACCAAAACGACGAGAAAGCGGAAATAGCCTTTCATAAGGTATGCGGAAACATTAGGGGTTTGGCGTATATTCCTTCCGAGCAAATTTTAGCCTCAACGCTAGAAAACGCCTATAATCAAATTCAACGATCTGCGATAAACATTAAACTACAAATCATAAATATGGCGATCGAAAGCGTTAAATCCGACGGCGCGATCAGTCCCGAAGAAGCCGAAACAATTCACGCTTTACGATCCGCTCTTGGTTTAGGATATATGTAATGAACTTCCGCGAAGAACAACGGCAAACGCGGCTCAATACGCGACGACTTATCAGATTACTTAAGGTGGGCGTTTACGTTTGCGCGTTCGTTTTATGGTATTTATTACTATTGCTATATAGCGATCCCATTTTTCATCCCTTCAATTTTTTTATTTATCCTTTGCACGCATTTTTGGTTCAACCTCTTTCTGCCGTAATGATAACTCTCGCGTTATTGGCTATGGTGATATGTATTGGGACTATAGATGAGAATAAAAAAGAAATAATATTAGCGTGGAATACAAACCGATACGCGACTGAAGCTGAAATGCTTGGAGCAAGAACCATAATGCCTTCTATCACAACCGAAAAACGACTACTAAACGTCGTCGAAGAGATCGCGCTCGCAAGCGGCATTTCGCCGCCAAACGTATATATTTTGGATGACGATGCGGCAATCAACGCTTTAACCGTTGGAGACGTTCCGCAAAAGACGGCAATAGTAATCACAAGCGGCGCTTTGCGATACTTAAACCGCGACGAGTTGCAAGCGGTGATCGCGCACGAGTTTAGCCATATTAGTAGCGACGATATAAAATTAAGTATTCTAGCGTCGTCCCTTATTATCCTATCGTCGCTTATTGCCTTGTTTAGCGGCGCATTATATGGTTTTCACCATTTCCTGATCCCCATGCCATTTTCCATATTTGGACTCACAATTTTAATATTAACGTCAAAGTCCAAAGATGTCGCCAATAAACAGCGCGTTTTTGGCGCGGATGCCTCGTCAATGCATTTTTGCGGACACAACGGCATAGCTGGCGCGTTAAAGAAAATCGGCGGATTAAATTCGATTGTTAAAGCTCGTTATGCGTCCAAATTTAGTTATTATTTTTTTGCCGAAGGCGCAGAAAGCATACTGTCCACGCATCCGTCCTTAGCGGAGCGAATTAAGCGCATCGATCCAAATTGGAATGGAGAGTTTATAACCCCGAAAGCGTTGATTGACGAAGATGATACGATCGCCAATGACGACGATCATAACAAAGCGGCGACTGTTGCGGCGGTCGCAATCGTAGCAATCCAGAACGCTTTATCAAATGCGACAGATCCGCTTACATGCGCCAAAGCGGATATTGCGGCTATACCCGAATATCTACGCGATCAAGCCGCTAATCCGCTAACGGCTCGTTGGGTTATTTATGCGTTATTAGTCGATAGGCGCGATCAAAACATAGCCGTAAAGCAAAGAGAAATCATCGCCGCAAACGTCTATTTAGAAGGATCTAAAAAGATAGAATCGGCAATCGACTCTTTTAAGCGCGAAGGTATTGTGCATTTAATTTTCTTATGTATGTCGGCGCTTAAAAAGCTAACAAAAAAACAATATGCCCATTTTAGAGAAGTCGCGGATTTATTGATTGAAGAAGACGGCAAAGTTTCGTTGTTTGAATTTAACTTGAAATATCTTGTATTTTATCCGCTTGATATTGCCTTTGATTTACGAAAACCGCCAAAGATCGTTTATAACGCGATTGAGCCGATCGCAAAAGAAATTTCAATCGCGCTTTCGGCGATCGTATATGACCAATACCAAAACGACGAGAAAGCTAAATCGGCGTTTGATAAC
>JAISMA010000054.1 GCA_031276985.1 Helicobacteraceae bacterium
GCGCATAGTTTTGACGTCGCGATCGAAGCGGGCGAAACCGCCGCAAAAGCGTCGACATAAACGCCCATTGTTTTCGCAAATAGCTTTAGCCTCGTCAACAAAGTTGAGAACGCTTTTAGAAAATTAGGCGCGCAAAAGCATTCTAAGCGGTTTTAATAACAAAGTAATAGCGATCGTCTTTGTTTAGGTTGTTTTGTACTAGTTATGCATTTTTGGCATCAATTTGCATGTAATAGCGATCGTCTTTGTTTAGGTTGTTTTGTACCGCGCCCGCTTCGATCGCGACGCCAAAACTATGCGCGAGTAACGTTTCAAATTGCATCGCGTATGTTTTTTCCTCGATTAAAAACCGCGATTTGCCAAGTTCTAGCCGCTCGTAACGCGCAAGCGGCGCGATCGCATGCAAACCAATCGGGAGCGTTAGCCCGTAAATTGGCGTATCGATTCTGGCGCTAATTTCGCCGTAATAACCCGCGATTCGATCGGCGCGCAATCCATAAGGCATATGTCGCAATTTATAATTAACGGGGTCGATCGGATAAGGCGGATTTTTGGCGGCGACAATCCAAAAATCGTCGGATTTTGCGTAACTCGCGCCCGCCGTTAAATATGTTTGCCAAAAAAGCCTTGTTCCAACTTCGATCGCCGCTTTGAACGCCCGTTCTTTGCGATCTTCGCGTTCGCTCTGCCTGCCAAACAGCGCGATTCGCGCCGAATATTCGCTCTTGTAGGCGAGTGGATAATTTAGCGCGTAATCGTACTCCAGCGAAACGATTATCGGCTCGTTATTTTTATCGTCGGCGTCAAAGAGTTTTTGCGCGGTTATCTTTAGCTGATCGGTAGATGATTTGGCGATGAGATAACCCGCGTGAACGCTTGCGCCAAAATCGCGCTCATAACTATTTTTTTTGCCGCCTTCGCCGTAAATACCGCCGCCCCAAAACAGCAAATGTCGGCGATTGTTATAAGTTGCCGCGCCGTAGCCGTTTTCGTTTTTTCCGCCCGTAATAACAAGCGAGTTAAATCCTAACGGATCGCTAAAATAAGCGCCGATTCGCCCGCCAAATCCGTCTTCGTTATCGTAGCTTGCAAACGGATATATATTAGTAAGCGACAGATCGCGCAATTCGCCGTATGGTCTTGCTTCGCTTGAAAGATTAACCTCGACGTTTTTTAGCGCGTTAATTTCGACCGTTTTTGGTTTGATCGGTTTGTCTAAATAGGCTTTGAATTTGGTTAATCTAGTTTCGTATCCTTCGGCGGTTACGCTAGTAACCAAAAACTCCTCGCCGCCCACGAATCTAGCGTCTAAAACGTTATCGGCTTCGCCAAGCCTAATTACTCGCTTATTTTGCCACAAAAACAGCCCGTTGCCATAGCGCGTCGGCGCGGCGAATAGTACGCTGCCTTGCGGTAAAACGTCGCACAAAACGGCTTGCGTATGAGCGCCAAAAAGTTCCGTTTCGTTTTTGTAAAAAACCCTTGCGCCGTCTTTTAGGCGGATCGTATAAATATCGCCGTCCGGTCCGTAACGCGCGTTTGAAACGACGGGCGCTATACGGCGATCGTTTTCGTATAAAATCGCTTTGGCAAAGTCGGCGCTCGTTTTGAAATAGAGCTTTTTTCCTTCTTTGAAATCCTGCGCAATCTCGCCGTTAAATTCAGCGATTGGCGCGCGATTTTTGTCGAATAATCCCGTTTCGATTCTGTCGCTTGCCGCATAAGCGGACGCGATCGTGGCGTATCCGAAATCGCCAAAAAACGGACGACCCGCGAAAAAACTACCGTCGATTCGCTTAGATTGCCGCGAGGCGCGATCAAATCTAATCAAATCTGAAAACGTTTTGCCGTCTGAAACGTAGATATAGATCGCGTTGCTATCGCCTCCTAGCGGCGCATATATTTTTGACGAGGCGATCATCTCTCCTTCTTGTTCGCAAAAAGCGTTCGCTTCGCTAAGATAATCGCTTAAAAATCGATCGATTAACGCCTCGTAACTAGCGCCGTAATGACGATTGAAACTTTTATTTAATAACAGCGGATTGATCCACCTTCGCGCATGTTCGGCAAAAAACTCGTTGGTTTTATCCGCGCCGTAAATCGAGGCGAGCCACGCCTGAAAAAAGCCGCCGACAATATATTTTTCTTCCGTATATGGAAAGTCGCGGCTGTTGTTGATTAACCGTCTCGCGTTTAATTTGCCGCTTTTTAGCAAGGCGAGAAAAAGCGCTTTATGACGACCGCCAAACAGCCGTCCTTCGCCGGTTAATCTCGATTCGTTAAATACCGCGTTGCCCTCCAATATCAGCGTGGGCAGCAACTCGTTGGGATACGTCCAAAGCGGAATTACGCCCGCTAATATCGGCGTTTGATTAGCGCCAAACGCATCGTGAAGCAAAGAGCTAAAATCGGACGCGGCGCTAAGTTGATACAGATGCGCTCCCTCGTGAGCCAAAAGATCCAGCGTCCAGTCGCTCGCGCCAAAATAGTCGATCTCCGCCGCGCCGCCGCCGTAAAAAACCGTCTCCAAAAACGGCGCGTTCGCGGCAAAGGCGTTGGCGATCTGATTTTGAAAGCCAAGCAGCGCCAATACGGGACGCTTCAGCCCGAAACCAAAACTGCGATCGTATTCGTTCTGAACGTTAAACCACGCCGTTGCCGCTTTTGACGCTTCGTCTTTCGCGCTTTTGGCGTAGATAATCGTTCCGAAAGGATAGGTTTGCGAAAAATACTCTTCGTCGCCGGAAACGGCGCAAAATAGCGCGGTTGGCAGACAAAATAGCGAAACGGATAGAAATAGTTTGTTAATCATTTTCACTTGTTAGCTCCGATATATCAAACGCGGCGCGTTTTTGGCGCTTGCAAAACTCTACGATCAGCCCGTGAAAATAGGCGTAGGTCATCTCCAGATCGAGATTTAACGCGCTATAAACGCGATCGAATTCGTCCTCCACCCCCGCGCTTAACCAACGCTGAATCTCGTCGTATTCGTCAAACTCTCTGCCAAACGCGGCAAGCAGTTTAGCCGCGTAGCGATCGACGACCATAACCGCTCTTTTGCAGCCGTAGCAGAGGATCGCGTCCGCGCTTTCGTATCCGACGCCTTTGCGGGACAAAAGCCATTCGCGATCGACGTTTAGCGCGAAGGTTTCAAAGTCGCCGAAATCGTTAAGCGTTCGTTTTAGCAAGGTCAAAATCCGCTCCGCCTTTTGGTTGTAAAAGCCCGACGGCGCGATCGCGCGCGCAAGCGTTTGGCGATCGGCTTGGGCGATCTTTTGAATGCTATCCAATCCAAGCGCGAATAGGTTTGCCATTGAGCGCTCGACGTTCGCCCATTGCGTCTGTTGCGTCAAAATCGCTTCGGGCAGAACTTGCCATGTTCCGTAACTTCGCCACCAGCGCGGATAGCGATCGTCCGCGATCAAGCGAAGTTTGTCCAGCGCCAAAAGCAGATCGGCGCTCGTTTCAATCACCAGCCGCCCCCGTGTCGTTGCGAGATAAACGGCTCGCCGTCGTCGAACGCTTTGATTTTGTAGCAATCGGCGCACAAGCCGCAATCGTCAATCTCGACGACGATCGCCTGAAAAATGGAGCATCCGCGATCGATCGGCTCGAAGCTCTGTTTGATTCCCGTTAGATAGCGTCTGATAGGCTCTGCGCCGTCCATGCCGATCACTTCGCTTCGCACGCCGCTTAAACCTATGTCGCTGACGTAACCCGTGCCGCTTGCTATGAGCAGATCGTCCGTGCCGACGTGAGTGTGCGTGCCGACTATGACGCTAACTTTGCCTTCAAGCAGTTTCAAAAGCGCGTTTTTTTCGGCGGTGGTTTCGCAGTGAAAGTCGATTGCGATATGAGCGATTGAATCGTTTTTAAGCGTTTCTAAAGCGTTTAGAATCGCGTGAAACGGATTATCGACCACGCCCATATTGTGAAAACCCATTAGATTGACGATCGCGACGCGCTTTTCGCCGATTTGCGCGATCCATATCCCTTTGCCGGGCGCGCCGCTTGGAAAGTTAATCGGACGGATAATCGGCTTAACGTCCAAAAGCGCGAAAATCTCCTTTTTGTCCCATGTGTGATTGCCGCCCGTGAGCAGATCGACGCCCGCGTTAAACAGCTCGTCGGCGGTTTTCGCGGTAATCCCAAAACCATGCGCGATATTCTCGCCGTTTGCGACGCAAAAGTCGATATTGTGATCTCGCTTAACGCGCTTGAGACGGATTTTTACCGCCTCACGCCCGGCTTTTCCCACCACGTCGCCGATAAATAGCAGTCTCAAAAAAATCCTTTTTTCTAGTATTTTAACAAAGCGCGGCGATCAAAGCGTTTATAAAACTTTGTTTTTGCTTAAATATATCAAACCTTTGACGTTTCTGTATAAAAACCATATATGGGTTACGATACCTATAATGACAATGCCATAAAGCAAAAGCAAAGCCGACGCAAGGTTCAAAAAGTTCAAATATTGAATAAGGTTCAAATTTTTGTCAATTATTTCGTCAAAATATACGATCAAAAACTCGACGCACATTTTAACGGCGTGATAAACAAAAACGGCTAAACCCGTTTTGAACTGATACGCAAAATGTCGCGTTAAATATTCGTCTTTGCAAATATTTTTGAGCGCGAAAGCAGTGATGCAAAGCGCGACAATTATAAAAAACGCCTCGTCAGGATACGACAAGCGCCAAAGCGCCATCGCAAACAGATTCAAAACGTAAATAGCAAAAACCGCAAATCCCATGCAAATCCTTTGCGCCGTTAGCGCCGAGAAATATAGCGCGGCGGCGCTTAAGGTTTGCGTATTGAATTGATCGGCGTTTTGAAAAACGAGGAACGCGGACGCGATCCCAAAAGTCTGGCGTTCAGCTTCGGCAATGTAAAATCACGAAAAAGAGGAGGAAAAATGAACGCTAGTATCGTCGCCCGCAAAATGGAACTGACGGAGGCAATGCGCGAATA
>JAISMA010000111.1 GCA_031276985.1 Helicobacteraceae bacterium
TCTTTGGCGATAGCTTCAAGATAGCCTTTTAACTCTTTGGCGATTGCGGGATCGTCGTCGATAAAAAGAATTTCGTGATTGACGTTAAACGCCGAATTTGTCCAGTTTGCCGATCCGTAAATGCTGATTTTTTCGTCGATTAAGCCAACTTTCAGGTGCATAATACCGTAATAAGAACCGTTTTTGGCTTTCTCGCCTTTGGCGATCATAACCGTGATATTACGCAATTTCGCAAGCTCGCCCGCCCTTGAATCCTTGAGATTGCCGCGCAAATTTTTCTCGTCGACCACTAGCGTTATTTTCGCGCCGCGCTTTGCCGCCGCCTTGAGCGCGTCCGCGATCGCGCCGTTCGTGAAGGAATACATGGCGATTATGATTTCGTTTTTCGCTTTGCCAATCTGAGTTACGATCGCCGCTTCCGCGCGCGCTCCTTCTTTTGGCGAAACGAAAAAGTAACGATCGGCAAAAAGCGCCGACAAAGACAACGCTAAAGCAAAAATCAAGCGCATAACGCGACCTAAGCAAAAAGATAAAAAGCGCTCATACTATACAATGGTTTTAATTCTTTAACCAAATTCGCGTAATCGGAGGCGAAATGAAGATACTGCTTATCAACGAGAACGCCACGGTAGAAAAGCTCGTGCGCCTAAGCGCGCAACGAATCGGGTTGGAACTGCTGGCGGCCACGATTGCGACGGACGCGATCGCGGGCGAATACACTTGGGTTTTGGTGGACAACGACAGCTTGGGCGGCGCGAGCGTCGAGAGCTTGCGCGAAAAATATCCAAACGCCAAACTGGGGCTTTTGTATCCCAAAAACGGACAACGCGCGGAGGGCTACGATCTGTACATTGAAAAGCCGTTTTTGCCCACGGAGCTAATCGACGAGTTTTCCGCACGCGGCGACGGCGCGTCCAAATCGGAAGCGGAACTGCCCGCGGAACTGCCGTCGATAGACGACGCGCTTTTTGGCGATCCAATTAGCAATTCGAGCGAGGCGAAATCGGACAAAACGGGCGGTTTTAGCGCCGCCGAAAGCGCGTTGGAGGCGGATTTAAGCCAATCGTCGAATTTGAACGCGGCGCAAGCGGAACAAACCGCGCCGCAAAGCGATTTTGACGATACGTTTAATTCCGATTCTTTAGAGGATTTGTCCGAATTTGACGCGCCCGCGCCGCTTGATGAGATCGCGCCCGACGCGCCCGATCAAAGCGACATAGGCGAATCCAAACCGCAAACTCCGCCGCAAGATAGCTTAAACGTTGCTGAAGCGACAGAATTTGATCTGCCAGATCTAGGCGACATTGAAGCCTCGACGCAAACCGCAAACGTCGAAACGCCCGAAAACGCCGCGTCCGAAGCGAAAACGGCGATTTTGGACAAAGAGGAGATCGAAGAGGTTAAAGAACTGCTAAACGAAATCGGCGAGCCGACAGCCGAAGAGCCCGCGCCGCAAGCCGAAACGTTTTTGTTGGACGAAGAGTTTAGCCAAGCGCAAAACAGCGACGAAAACGCGCGAGAGTCCGCGATCGACGATGATTTAAAGCTGGATTTGGGCGAAAACAGCGCGTTGCTGGACGACGAGGATTTAGCCGACTTGCATCAAAATAACGAAGATTCAAAGATTGAAGACGAAACGGCTTTGTCAAAAAAGGATTCGTTGTCCGAGATTGAGGAGTTGAGCGCCGATTTGGACGAATCAGAAGCAATCGCGCCGAAAAAGCCAAAATTAAGTTTTGGCGAGATCACGCCGCGCCAAACGGAATCCAAGCCCGCCGACGACGAATTTAAGATCAGTTTCGACGAAGCGCCTTCCGCGCCGATCGCGCCGCTAAACGACGAAGACGACGAATTTTTGGCGCTTGACGAGCCTGAAGTGGCGCGGGCGCTAGGCGAAGCGCCGCCGATTGACGAAACGCTAAACGCCGATTTGGACGCGCTTGATTTGAGTACCGACGATTTGAACGCGGACGGCGATTTTAACGCCGACGACTTAGCGGCGACGGTTAGTTTTGGCGACGATTCGCAAGGACAAAGCGCAATCGGCGGCGCGCCAAGCCCTAGCGCCGCGTCAAAAAAAGCGCTGGAAAATCTGTTAGCCGCGTTGCCGCCCAACAGTTTGCGCGAATTGCTTGACGGTATGCAACTGACGATCAACATCTCCTTTCCGAAGAAAAAATAGTGAAAGGATCGTTGCTGGTCGTATCGGGTCCAAGCGGATCGGGCAAAAGTTCGTTGTGCAAAAAGCTGTGCGCCGAGTATGAGTTTGCCTGCTTGTCGATCTCATCCGCCACTCGCGCTCCAAGAGAGGGCGAGCAAGACGGCAAAGACTACTTTTTTATCCCAAAAGCGGTTTTTGAGCGCAAAATCGCGCAAGAGGAGTTTTTGGAGTGGGCAAACGTGCATGGCAACTACTACGGCACGGATAGGCGCTGGGTTGAAAAAACGCTTGCTTCGGGCAAAACCGTTGCGTTTGATATAGACGTGCAGGGACAGGCGGCGATCGCACGGCTTTATCCAAACGAAACGACGAGCGTATTCGTTACCACGTCTTCGATCGCGATCTTGAAAGATCGCTTGATCAGGCGCGGAACGGACGACGCGGCGGCAATCGCCCAACGGCTTGAAAACGCGCTTGGCGAGATGAATTGTATCGACCGTTACGACTATCTGCTGATCAACGACGACTTTGACGCGAGCTTTGAAACCATTAAAAGCGTGGCGTTGGCTTCGAGAGTAAAGCGCGGCAAGGTAGAATTACGCAAATTTATCGCAAATTGGCGAGGATAAAGGAAAGAAAATGGGAATGCCTAGCATGCCTGAGTTGATCGTGATTTTAGTGATTGTGTTGTTGTTGTTTGGCGCAAAAAAGATACCGGAGCTTGCAAGAGGGCTGGGTAGCGGCATTAAGAATTTCAAAAACGCCGTCAAAGAGGACGAGGAAAAAGTCGAGCCGCAAAAGAGCATTGAAGCGGATAAAGAGCCCGTCAAAACTGCGAGCGCCGATCCTGCAAAAACGGCTTAAGAGCGCTAATTGAAGCAAAAGATAGAGAGATTTATCGCCGATCGTTTAGGCGCGGACAACGTCGCGCTAACGTCGCCAAAAGATCCGTCGTTTGGGCATTTTGCCACGCCGATCGCCTTTACGTTAGCCGCTTCGCGCCGCGCCGCGCCAAACGCGATCGCGACGGAGCTTAGTCAAAAGTTGCGCGACGACGAGTATTTCAGCGAAGTTTCAGTCGTAGGCGGCTTTATCAATTTCAAACTAAGCGATCGGTTTTTGGACTTAAACGCGCTTGAGGCTTTGCGGCGGGGCGATCGCTTTGGCGCTATCGCGGCGGGCGCGACCGAAAGCGCGGGCGGCGAAAAGATACTGCTGGAATTTGTCAGCGCCAATCCAACCGGACCTTTGCACATTGGGCACGCGCGCGGCGCTTTTTACGGCGATTCGCTACTAAAACTAGGGCGGCATTTGGGACATACGATCGTAAGCGAATACTACATAAACGACGCGGGAAATCAGGTCGATCTGCTTGGGCGATCGGTACATTTCAAAGGACGCGCCGAGTTGCTAAACGAGGCTATCGAATTTCCAAGCGAATGTTATCAGGGCGAATATATTCTCGATTTGGCAAAGCTGGCACAAAAGCGTTTTGGCGACGCAATTTTTCAAGAAGGCGCGGATATTAGCGCGTTGTGCGTTTGGGCAAAAGACGAGATGATAAAATGGATCAAAACCACGCTTGGCGAGGCGGATATAGTTTTTGATAATTTCGTTAGCGAAAAGCCGCTTTACGATCGCTGGGATAAAACGATGAAACGCTTAGAAGAAAACGGCGCTTTATACGCCGATAGCGATCGTAAAATATGGCTTGCTTCCTCAAAAAAAGGCGACGGAAAAGATCGCGTCGTAGCGCGCGAAAACGGCGTTCCAACCTATCTTGCGGGCGACATTATCTATCACGACGACAAGTTTGCGCGAGGCTTTGATCGATATATCAACATTTGGGGCGCGGATCACCACGGTTATATCCCCAGAGTCAAAGCGGCGATCGAGTTTCTAGGATACGATTCCAACAAATTAGAAGTACTGCTTTCGCAAATGGTTTCATTGCTTAAAAACGGCGAGCCGTACAAGATGAGCAAACGATCGGGCAATTTTGTAACTATGGAAGAAATAGGAAACGAGGCTGGCTACGACGCGCTTAGATTTATTTTTCTCACAAAACGCGCCGACACTCATTTAGAATTTGATATTAACCTGCTTAAAAAAGAAGATAGCTCAAATCCGATCTATTACGTTAATTACGCGCACGCAAGAATCTGTTCGCTTTTTGAAAAACTCGGCAAAAAGCCCTACGATCTAATCGAAACGCCGCTAGACAATCTGCAATCAGACGCAAAAGAGCTTGTGTTTTTTGCGTTACAGCTACCAGAAACCATTAAAGAGAGTTTCAAAACACGCCAGCCGCATCTGCTAACCGATTATCTTTATAAACTCGCCGTAAAAACGCATAAATTTTACGCCGATAATCGAGTGATCGGCTCTAAAGACGAAGAGCGTTTTGCAAAAATATTATCCTTGTCGGCTTTGTCGATTAGAATCGGCTTAAAGCTACTTGGAATTAACGCCAAAACAAGCATGTGAAAACCGTTTATTTTAAGACTTTCGGCTGTCGATCGAATCTTTATGATACGCAAGCGATGATCGCTAATTTAGGCGATAATTGGCAAAGCGCCGATATTGACAAAGCGGACGCGATCGTAGTTAATTCATGCACCGTTACCAATAGCGCGGATTCCGCCGTTAGAGCGTTTATTAGACGAATGCGGCGCGAGAAGCCAAACGCTAAAATTATTTTCACGGGTTGCGGCGCGTCCAGCTTGGGCAAAAAAGCGTTAAAAGAGGGCGCGATCGACGGCGTTTTTGGACACTCTGAAAAAACGCGAATAGTCGAGTTTTTAAGCGAGAAAGCGCCGTTTGAAGAGCTAGGCAAACTAGATCATATCGACGAGACGATTATCGATAGTTTTGAGGGCAAAACAAGAGCGTTTATAAAAATCCAAGAGGGGTGCGATTTTGATTGTAGCTACTGCGTTATTCCGCAGGTAAGAGGCAGAGCGCGAAGCATGCCAAAAGAGGCAATCTTAAAACAGATTGCGTATCTTGCGGATAGCGGTTTTGAAGAGTTTATTTTAACGGGAACAAACACGGGCGGTTACGGACGCGATCGCGGTGAAAATATAGCCGATCTGATCGCCTCGATTGGCGCTATAAACGGCGTGCGCCGCGTTCGTTTAGGCAGCATAGAACCCGTTCAGATCGACGATCGATTGCTGGATATATGCGCCGCGCCATTTATGGCTAAACATCTACATATAGCTTTGCAGCATACAAGCGATAGCGTATTGGCGGCGATGAACCGTAGAAATCGCGTGGAAAGCGATCGCGCATTGCTTGAAAAAGTAGCGAAATTAGGCTTTGCGATCGGTAGTGATTATATCGTAGGTTTTCCAAACGAAAACGACGAAATTTTTAGCGTAGCTATCGATAATTTACGTCTATTGCCGCTAACGCATATTCACGTTTTTCCGTTTAGCCCACGCGAAGGCACAAGCGCGGCAAAGATGAAAAACAATAACAACGGAACGCTTGTCGATCAAAGGCGAAAAATCATCTTGGAAATTATCGATCGTAAAAGGCGCGATTTTTACGAAAAAAATATAGCGCCGCTGTCGGTTTTAATCGAAAAAAACAATAGCGGATTGGATCAATTTTTTACAAGAGCGCATATAAAATCAGATCGATTGCTTAACGGTTGGATAACTCTCGATCGTTATGAAATCGACGAAACGGGAGCGATCGTTGGCAAAGTTTGACGCGCTTGTTATTGGCGCTGGCATAGCGGGATCTACGATCGCTCACGCTTTAAGCGCGCGCGGCGTAAAAGTCGGCGTGATAGAACAGGGCAAAATAGCTTGCGGCGCGAGCGGCGCGGCTGGCGCTTTTCTTTCGCCAATGATGGGCAAAGGCGCGCTTGTTGATTTTGTAAATAACGCGCTGGATTTTTCGCTTTCATTTTACGAACAAATAGCCGCCGATCTGCTGGTAAAAAAAGGCGCGTTAAGATTTCCAAAAAGCAATGAAACAATAGAGGAGTTCAAGCGGGATACAGACCTTATAAAAATCCCCTTTGAAAGGCGAGACAACGCCGTATTTTTCCCGAACGCTGGCGCAATTGACGCGATAAAATTATGCGCGAGGCTGCTTCAAAATTGCGCGGTATTTGAAGGCGCAAAAGCCGATCGTCCGCGTTATAAAAACGGCGAATGGAATGTAGGCGAATTCCAAGCGCCGATTCTTGTGGTATCAATCGGCGCTTATCATTCGATTTTGCCCGATTGGTGGCTAAAAACGCGCGGCGTATGGGGCGAACGATTGCGCGTAAAACCTATTAAGCAAATAGAGCAAAACTACATGGGCGACATAGCGATTTCAGCGACTTTTCAAGGCGGCGAAGCGGCGATCGGCGCTACGCATAAGCGCGGCGCGATAGATTGGCAAATAGATTACGGCGCCATTGGCGCTCTTACGAACAAAGCCGCAAAGTTGCTTGAACACATAAAAGACGCTAAATTTATAGATATTTTAGGCGGTATGCGCCCTTCAAGTTCCGATTATATTCCAATCGCCGGATTGTTTCCAAACGCGCATAAAACTTTGCGCGACTTTCCAGATATTCCAAACGGCAGACAAATAGCGGCGGAAGCGTTTTCGTATTATCATAATCTCTACGTTTTCGGAGCGCACGGCGCAAGAGGTTTTGTAACCGCGCCATATACGGCGCGGGCATTAGCGCTAGCGATAGTAGACGGCGCGAAAAGCGCCGCAATGTTTGAGCCGTCGCGTTTTATTTTGCGCGTTTTTAGGAGAAGCGCGGAAGCGTTTAACGCGCTTGAACAATTTAATGGATTGGAGTATTAAATGGAAGAGACAACGTTAGACAAATTGCGCCGCGTTTCGCTTTCTTTATTTCGTCAAAATATCTTTGGCGTATTTCATGGATCGATCTCGGCGCGAGTCGAGTTAAATAAGTTTATCATCAACAAAAAAGAGGCGATCTTTGATGCGATGGACGAAGAGGATTTCACGCTTTTACATCATAGCCGCGATTATCGCTGGAAAGAGGCTAGTTTGGATAGCGAAATTCACTCGTCGATCTACCAAAATATTCCCGACGCAAAGTTTGTCGCGTACGCTATGCCGACATTTACGACGGCATATTCGTTAGACAACGATTATATTGTTCCGCGCGATTATTTTGGAAAGCGGCTTTATCCCAGCCTGAAGATTTACGATCCAAAGAAAAACGACGATTGGTACGAGCGCGCCGACGTGGAAATACCTCGCGCTATGATTGAGCGCAACTTAGATATATTAATTATTCGCGGCTACGGCGTTTATGCGCATGCAAGAGAGATTAACGATCTGGCAAAAAAAATCGCGATTGTTGAGAATAGTTGCAAAGTTTTGCTTTTCGCCGCATTTTAGTCTAAAACTTTCTCAACCTTATTCAAAAACCGCCAACTTGCCGCCAATTCCCTCCATTCCCGCGAAAGCGGACATCCAAAAACAAGAAGACAGAAGCCTTTGACGCTCAATAGAGAATAAATGCCCGCCTTCCTCCGCGATGCGCGCTCTTTGGAAGCTATCGCTTCGGCGCGGGAATGACGGAAGGCGCGGGCTTTGCGGGAGGTCGCGTGAAGCGATACGATTATCGTTGGTTGCGTTATCAAGGTTCTAAGTTGCGGGTTTTGCGATTTGTCGCGTTATCGATATTATTGCGCCGCAAAAGTTTGGCTTATTCCATTTGCGCCGTTATTGACGCGAAAGCGACGGAAAAAATCAAAAACGGCTAAAAGAGTTGGGGCGCGGCGGTTGCGCGGAGCGAAAGCGGGGGGGGATTAACCGACGGATTCGTAGCGTTTTGCGCGCGATCCTATTAACGATCGTTGGTAGGCGATTGCCTTTTGCGTCTGTTCGATTTCGATTTGCAGTTGTTCGCGTTTGCGTTTAAGTAGCGCGATCGTTTCGGCGATTAGCGCGGCGGACTCTTTTGCGTCCTCTTGATCGTCAAATATAATTGGCGCTTCGCCGTGAAGTCTCGCGATTGTTTCTATCTCTTCATTGACGATTGC
>JAISMA010000208.1 GCA_031276985.1 Helicobacteraceae bacterium
AGCTCAAACAGATCCATTTCCATTGGCTCGCCAGGATTCGCTTTTTTCTTAACGCCGTCGATACCCGCAAGCAACATAGCCGCGAAAGCCAGATACGGATTTGCGGAGCTGTCGGGAAAGCGGAACTCCGCGCGTTTCGCGCTTGCGCCGCTAACGTACGGAATGCGGCAGGAAGCGGATCGGTTTTGCGCCGAATAGGTGAGAATGCTAGGCGCTTCAAAGCCCGGGATTAGTCGTTTGTAGCTGTTGGTTGAAGCGTTGGAGAACGCCGCGATCGACTGCGCGTGCTTCAAAACGCCGCCAATATAGTGCAACGCCGTATCGCTAAGACCTTGATATTTGTCGCCCGCAAAGGCGTTTTTGCCCTCTTTCCAGACCGATTGGTGGCAGTGCATGCCGTTGCCGTTGTCGCCGTAGAGCGGTTTTGGCATGAAAGTCGCCGTTTTGCCGTTTAGGTGGGCTACGTTTTTAACGACGTATTTGAGCTTTTGAACGTTGTCCGCCGCCTCTATGATCGACGCGAATTTCACGCCGATTTCGCCTTGCGCAACCGCGACTTCGTGGTGATTTATGTTGATATCAAGTCCCACGCTTTCAAGCGTTTTAACCATTTCGGCGCGCAGATCGACCATGCTATCGACGGGCTGAACGGGAAAATAGCCGCCTTTAACGGCGGGGCGATGACCCGTGTTGGGGCGATCGTCAAACTTCTTGCCGCCGTTCCAATTGCCCTCTTCGCTATCAAGTTCGTAGTATTGACAGTTGGAATCGTCGCGGATAAACAACTCGTCAAAGACGAAAAACTCATTTTCGGGACCAAAATACGCCGCGTCGCCTATGCCCGTTGATTTGAGATATTCCAACGCCTTTTTCGCGATCGATCGCGGATCGTGTTCGTACGGACGGTTTTTGTAAATATCCCACACGTCGCAAATGACGACGGCGGTCGGATCGGCGGTGAAGGGATCGACGAAAACCGTCGACGCGTCGGGGATTAGCAACATGTCCGATCGGTTGATCGGCTGCCAATTCGGAATCGAGCTACCGTCAAACGGAAGCCCGTTTTCAAAGGTTTCCTTCGTGATTGACTTGCTTGTGAAAGAGACGTGATGCCACACGCCTTTAATGTCGGTGAAGCGAAAATCGACGAATTCGATTTTGCTCTCTTTTACAACGTTCTGGAACTTGGCGAAATCCTCCGCCTTAACCGTAAAGCCCATTAAACTTTCCTCCCTTAGATGTGATAAAGATTCGCAATGATAACTCAATATAGATTGCGTTTAGCGCCTATATTTTCACCAATCGCATTTTTCTGTTCTCGAAAATCGCCGCTTCAGAATAGCCCGCCGATCGCGCCAGATCGTAAGCTAGAGGGCGTTTGTAGCCGATGTGATCGATCGCGTGCGCGTCGCTGCCAAACGTGATCGGAATTTTTAGCGCGTAAGCTAGTTTTAAGATTTCGGCGGAAGGATACTGCTCTTTTACGGGTTTGCGCCAGCCCGAAAAGTTGATTTCAATCGCCATGCCCGCCTTTGCGATCGCCGCCAGCGCGTTTTCAACGGCTTCGTCGGGTTTTTTTTCTCTGTAATGCCCAAAAATCTTGATCAGATCAAAATGTCCCACAATATCAAACAGCCCGCTTGCCGCCATATCGGCGATCGCGGCGAAATACGCCCGCCACGTTTCGTCCAGTCCGCGTTTGTTAAATTCGTCCGCGCCAAACCCGTCGAAAACGCTTTCAGGATTATCAAAGCTCCACAGATCGATGAAATGCGCCGAGCCGATCAGATAATCGACTTTGCGCTCAAAAACCGCGTCGATCGCCTTTGAAGGCAGGTAATCCGCCTCGTAGCCCAGCAGCAACACGATCTTGCCCTTGTATTTGTCTTTGAGCGCGAAAAATTCGCTCTCGTAAGCGTCCATTTCGTCCGCGCTCATTCGGTAGCCCTCGTCCCACCTTAGCGGCGCGTGATCGCTAAAGCCGAAAACGTCGATTTTTTGCGCGATCGCCTCCAGCGCGAACGCTTCCATGCTACCTGTGGCGTGATTGCAACGCGGAGTGTGATTGTGTAGATCGATGTTCATTTTGTCGGCTCTTTAATTGTTGGTTGGTTAGGATTATAGCTTAAAGCGTCGTTTGTTAAAGGAAATTTTATGACCCAAGAAGAACTTGATTCTCTTATGAACGAAGATTTAAGCGGCGCGGTTGAAGCGGACGCGAAAGAGGAGTCGATCGAATACGATCAGGCAAATTACCGCCCCAAAGCCGATATTGTGTGGCCCCCGCCGCCGCCTTCGGCTGAACACCGCGTGGTACATCAACTTGACGACGTGGCGCGGGAAGGCGAAGAGAAATCCAGCCAGATATTCGACATTTTGGAGGCGATCGGCGCGGACGCGACGGAGAGCGAAAATCTGTCAAAAAGCGGCGCGGACGCGATCGGTCAAATCGCTTCCGTTTTTGAGCGCTTGCATGCGCGTTTTCCGCATATTCAAACCTTTGCAGCGCAACTTGAGTTGTGCGCCGATCTGCAAAAAAAAGCGGAGCAGATTACGCAGATCGCGCAAAAGACTAACGATAACGTAATGGTGGCAATGGACGTAATGCAATTTCAGGATATTCACCGCCAAAAAATCGAGCGGGTTATCAACGTAATGCGCGCCCTTTCGCGTTATATGAATTCGCTTTTCGACACAAAAGTCGCGGACGAAAAGCGCGTCAGTTCCGCCGTGCATATCGCGGGCGACGCGACTGAAGACGTGGTCGACGAAGAGGATATAGAAGCGCTAATCGCGGCTTTCGGAGGAAAGAAATAACCTTGCGTTTTGTCGTTGCCGAGATCGCTTCTATAAAACCAAAGCGAATCTTATGAATACAGATTATAGCGATCTTGGCAACGCGGTTCAAAAAGATATAAACGTGGATAGTCTATGGATTATCAACGAACGCAGCAAATACGGTAAACATTCCAACGTTTATCATGGAAATTTTATTCCGCAAATTCCAAACCAACTTATTCGCAGATATACA
The DNA here is from genome assembly GCA_031276985.1 of Helicobacteraceae bacterium. GTDB lineage: Bacteria > Campylobacterota > Campylobacteria > Campylobacterales > SZUA-545 > JAIRNH01. Next base: position 3,032 of record JAISMA010000208.1, read on the forward strand.
AAAAAAGGCGAAACCGTACTCGATATATTTATGGGTAGCGGCACAACGCTTTACGAGTGCGAAAATTTAGAAAGAAACTTTATTGGATACGACATAAATAATCAAATAATCGATTTTGTAAAATCCAAAATGACCGATACGCAATCGATAAAATTTGAAATCAATTGCGCCGATGTTACAAATAAAGAAGATTTCGACGCGACAATGCTCAACGCTTTGCAAAAGTTAAATATCGATAAAGTTGATTTCTTAATAGCGCATCCTCCATATATGGATATTGTAAAATTCACCGACCAAGCGGAAGATTTGTCGCGCATTTCAGACCTAAAAATATTTTTAGAGAAATTCATGGCGGCGATCGGAAATGGCTTAAACTACTTGAAAAAAGATAGATATTTCGCGATCATAATAGGCGATATTTATAAAAAAAGCGAGGTTATTCCGCTTGGCTTTTACGCAAGCGACGCCATAAAGAAAAGTTTCGCGGTAAAATTAAAAGGCGTCATAATAAAAAATATCGAAGGAAATCGCGGGAAACTAGGAGCTTACAATATATGGAAATATCGCGCCCTAAAAAGCGATTATTATATTTTCAAACATGAATATATTTTTGTTTTCAAAAAGGAGTTTTGAGCATGACAAAGAAAGAATTGTTCTTAGAGCTTGCGCGACCAGATGAAACAACGGGCGTAAGTCGTTGGGTATCCGCAAATGAATTTACGGGCAAATACAAAGAGCTGCAACTCGGAAACGGCGGAAGTTGGTGCAGAACAAGTTCAAGTCTTGCTAAAGAATACATTATCGAATTCAATAAATCAATCACAAAAGGAAATTCGATTGATGCAGTAAAACTAGACGGCTATAATACGAAAGAAACTTTTAATCAAAATATCCGTAAAGATATTAAAGATTTTTATGAAAAGCAAAAATGCGTAATGCTCGGAATTAACGGTAAGTCAGAAAATACTAAAATCGAAATCGACCATAAAGACGGACGAAAAGATAGTAGTAGAATTTCAGATTTAAAAACGCAAAAACTCGAAGATTTTCAACCCTTATGCAAGGCGGCAAACGATATAAAACGCCAAATCTGTAAGAGATGCAAAGAAACCAACAGGAGGTGGAATGCAAAAAATATCAAAGGAAATCCTTACCCGTTCTATCAAGGCGACGAAAGCTACAAAGACGAATTGGGCTGCATAGGCTGTTATCAGTACGATCCCGTAGAATATCGTAAAACTTGCGTCAAAATGATCGGCAAAGAAGTATGCGACGACATAATGAAACGTCTTTATCCAGAAGAGTATCAATCATGAACTATATTGGCTCAAAATATAAACTTTCAGCTTTTATTTTAGAGACAATAACGTCTATTGTCGGCGAGGATTTATCCGATAAAACTTTTTGCGATATTTTTGCGGGGACTGGAATCATGGGGCGCATTTTTAAGAGCAAAGTTAGAAAAGTTATCGCCAACGATCTCGAATATTACAGTTATGTTTTGAACAAAAATTACATCGGCAATCATTTGGAAATTAAAGACGCGAACGGATATTTTGAAGAGTTAAATAATCTTCGGCTTGTTGAAAACGGTTTTATTTACACAAACTATTGTTTAGGAGGAAGCGGCAAAAGGCAGTATTTTTCAGATGAAAACGGCAAGAAAATCGATACGATCAGGCAAAAAATAGAAAGCTGGAAAACCAAAAGCGATATTAACGACGATCTATATTGGTTTTTGCTGGCTAGTTTGCTTGAAAGCTCCGATAAAGTGGCAAATACCGCATCCGTTTATGGCGCGTACTTAAAAAATCTTAAAAAAACAGCGCAAAAAAATATGCGGCTTGAGCCTGCCTTTTACGAAATAAATCATTGCGATCATCAGGTTTTTAACACGGATAGCAACGAGTTAATAAAACAAATCGAAGGAGATATATTATATCTTGATCCGCCTTATAACGAGCGACAATACGGCGCAAATTATCATTTGCTTAACACAATAGCAAAGTTTGATAATTTTATCCCAAAAGGAAAAACGGGGTTAAGAGATTACGCAAGATCGAAATATTGCAATAAAAACGCTGTCGGACAAGAGTTTGAAACGCTAATAAAAAACGCTAATTTCAAATATATTTTTTTAAGCTACAACAACGAAGGTCTTATGCCGTTAAATCTTATCCGTGAAATTATGCAAAAATATGGCAAATACGACATGGCGCAAATAGATTACCAACGTTTTAAGGCGGATAAAACAGAAAACCGCAATCACAAAGCTAACGCCACGAAAGAGTATCTGCATTGTCTGGAGAAAGCCAATTAAATCCGAGAAAACATGGCAGTTATTACGATAAAACCGCGCAAATACGACAAAAACCCAAAGCGTGAAAACGACGCCGACGATCTGGAAACAATCGCCGAGCATTTGCACAGCGCCGAAGATATTTTTACGCTCAGAAACGGCAAACAATACTCGATAGATCGCGCTTATGTCAATTCGATCAAATACGTTTATCTGCCAATCATTAGCGTTTTGCTTCTCGCGTTGTTGGCGTATATGCAACTATCGCCTAAAGAAGGGCTGTTTGCATGGGTTACGGCGCTAATCTATATCGCGCTGATCGCGCCAATCAAACGTTGGCTTGCTTCGCGCGCGCCGCTGTTATGGCGTTTAGATCTTAACAGCGTTAAGCGTCAAACGGCGGAGAAAACATCAAACGACGAAGACATCTCCGCGCCGATTGCAATAAAAGCTCCGAGAAATTTAACCGCCGATCGCGATTTCATGCGTTGGGCGATCTATGTTATTGCAAATACCGCTTTATTCGCTTTTCTATGGCATATCTCAATTCCGCCAATTAAAGACGGCGATACATTTACAAAGGCTTTCTTTGATCCGTCGTATTCTTTTTACGCCATACCTATATTTATCGCGCAATATCCGCTTATGGTCAAATATAGCCGTTTGTGGGAGTGCGCTATAGTTTATCCAATTGTAGCTATTGTGGGAGCGTTGATAGTTTCATTTGTAGCCCTATTTCCGTTTGGACCTCTATTGGCATTTATTCTCCTTCAGACTCTCATTGTTCCCGCGCTTTTGCCTTTGATGATTGCTTTTAATTTACTATGGGCGCAATGGCTACTAATAAAACGCGAAGGCGAAGAGCGCAAAACGGACAATAACGATCGCGCGTTTTAGGCGTTTTAGCGAAAAAATCACGCGCGATTTAAGCGGCGCGTTAGCGGTTTCAGCGCATTTCAGATAACTTTCGCAAATGACAAAACGAATGGAACTGCTTTCGCCCGCGGGCGATCCGACCAAACTCAAAATTGCGCTTGCTTTCGGCGCGGACGCGGTTTATGGCGGCGTTAGCCATTTTTCGCTCCGCTCGCGCAGCGCCAAAGAATTCACGCCGCAGAGCTTCGGCGACGCGATTGCGTACGCGCATGATCGCAACAAAAAAGTCTATGTAACCGCCAACGGTTTTCCGTTTAATTCGCAGATTAAGCTCTTTGAAAATCATCTGGCGCAAATGCGCGATCTTTCCCCCGACGCTTTTATCGTTTCAAGCGTGGGCGCGGCGCGGCTGGCGGCTAAAATCGCGCCAAAAATCGCGCTTCACATATCCACTCAAGCGAACGTGCTAAACGTTCTCGACGCGGAGGTTTATTTCGATCTTGGCGCAAAGCGAATCATCGCCGCGCGCGAGGCGAGTTTGCGAGATTTAGAGGCGATCAAAACCGCATTGCCGCAACTTGAAATCGAGATTTTCGCGCATGGATCAATGTGCTTTGCTTATAGCGGGCGCTGTTTAATATCAAGTCTGCAAACGGGGCGCGTGGCAAATCGCGGCAGTTGCGCTAACGACTGCCGTTTTCCGTACAAAATTTTCGTTGAAAATCCCGAAACAAAAACGCTTATGCGCGTTGAAGAAAACGAAGAAGGCAGCTATGTTTTTAACGCAAAAGATCTTAATTTAATCGCTCATCTAAAAGCGATCGCAAATAGCGGCGCGATCGATAGCATTAAGATCGAAGGGCGCACAAAAAGCGCTTATTACGTCGCGTGCGTAACAAAAGCGTATAAAACGGCGCTGGACGATATTGAAAACGAATGTTTTGAGCCGTCAAAATACGCGGCTGAACTTGCAACGACAAAAAATCGCGGATTCACAGATGGCTTTTTAATTAAACGTCCTTATGAGAAAAATGTCGATCAAAATTTGCGAACAAGCCAAAGCGAAGGAACTCATCAAGTCGCCGCCGCGATCGACGAAAGCGGCGAAACGCTGCATGCGCTAGGAACGATCGCGATTGGCG
>JAISMA010000209.1 GCA_031276985.1 Helicobacteraceae bacterium
CTCGCGCAAGTTGGCGGATTTTCGCTTGCGCGGCTTGGGCGATACGCAAGCTGGAAGGCGGTTGAAACGCCGCTTGCGCGTTTGGCGTTTTCGTTGATGAAAGCGGAGGGATTAACGCCGAAAATCGGCGCGATTCACGCTGGATTAGAATGCGGCGTTCTTACGCAAAAAGCGCCAAACGCGCAATGCGTGTCAATCGGTCCCACAATCGAATTTCCGCATAGCGATCGGGAGCGGGTTTTTCTGCCTAGCGTCGAACGGCTTTATCGCGTAGCGCGCGCGATCGCCGCCGCAAACGTTGACTGAAGTTTCCGCTCTTACAAATTTGCTCTTCGCCATAAAAGTTCCCCGCCATTCCTGCGCGCGCGTCATTCTGCGCGTAGTCGCAGAATCTAAAAACAAAAGGTTAAAAGACTTTGCGAAAGCCGATCATTATTCGCAACGCCTTGTCATTGCTTCACGACTTTTGGATTCTGCGACTACGCGCAGAATGACGCAAGATGGCGGGTATCTATTCCTGAAACATTCGGATTGGGTCATGCCGTCGACTGTTTTTGGCGTCATACCCGCGAAGCGCAAGGCGCAAAGGAATGCGGATTTTGTCGTTTTTGCGATTGGTTAGGTTGTTTTCGTATGGCTAGAAATAAACGTCGGTGATTCTTTCGTCTATTATTATGTCTTTAGCATATACGAGTATTGGAAACAGAGATGACAGAATCAATAACATCTTTTTCATGGTTATTCTCCTAGCAGCTTATGTGCTTCAAAAGAACACTGGGCTTTTTTTTGACTACTTTTTGTAGAACCGTAGACTTCGCCAGACAAGGCTTTATCATAAGCCAAATATGATCTGATTCTTTGTTCTGTGTTAAACTGCATAGTTTTGAAGGCGATCGAAGTTATGATGGTATGGTCTATCAATACTGGATCGCCATATACTTTTGCATAGCTTTTAAAGTAAGAATTGCAATCAAAAGCCTTCCTCATAATTTCATCAACAGCTAAGGCTTCCTCGTATGTATTTGGACTCGCTTTTAATATTTCCTGCGAAGCTCTCGCTCCCTGAAACCCAATCTCAGTTACGATCCTATGATCGTCTTTGTATTTGAATATCAACCACCTTTCCACATCGTCTCTAACGCCGTTATTGTTGCTATCAATGCCAAGCAACGTCGAATCATTCACTTTCGGATCAGGGTAAGGCGGAAGCGTAAACCCATTCACAATCTCCCCGCCCTCTTTGGTATAGCCAGCAGGAATGTTCTCTTCCGCGCTTGCGGAGGATTTAGCGTCCGATTTGCTTTCGCAACCGCTAAAGCCGACCGCAAAACTCAAAACCAACGCCAACAACAACGCCGCCGCAATAGCTTTTCCTTTCACGCCAATCGCATTTAACATCATTGCCTTCCGCTTCATACTAACCCTTTGTTTGAAGTTATTCAAATCATTAAATTATAACCTTGAATTGATTCTCTCGCAGTCAAAAAACCAATCAATTCAGCCCAATTGTCATACTCGCGTGGCGGGCATCTATCTCTTGAGAACAATCGTGGTTTGATTGGCGTTCATAATGGCTTTTGGCTTTCTGTTTTTTAGATATCTGCGTTCTTTCGCGACGTGCGCGCGCAGGCGGGCTGTCGCTTCGTTATGGGGAAGGCGATTATTCAACGCAACGCGAAGGTTTAGGGAATGGATTTCCGTCTTATTGCGCGACGTGCGCCCGCAAGCGGGCTGTCGCTTCGTCGCGGGTATGACGCAAGGGGGGGGGCTACGCGGGTGAGACAAGAATGGAAGGCGAGGGGAGGGCGGTCGTTATTCGGTTTCCTCTTTTTTTACCCAGCCAATCTTTTGATCGGGCAAAAGCACTTTGACGTACTCTTTGTTTTCTTTGAGCGCGATCGCTCGCGTCGGGCTATCGGTGATATAAAATAGCGTGCTGTTTGCGATTGGCAGCAACCTAATTTGCGCTCCGCTTTTGATTGTAACCTCTTCGTCGCGCATGGCAAGCCAGATAATCGCCGCGATCGCAATCGCCGCCGCGCCCAAAAAGGCTAATTTGCGCGTCTTGATTGATATGCCGATAAGCGCGATACAAAGCGCCGTCAGCAGCATAACGTTCAGCCACGGAAACGAACGTTTATTCGGATTGATCTCCAGATTGGTATCTGTTTTTCGCTCTATGGTACTTAGATCCAAAGGCAATTCGATTCGCTTAAAATCGCCGCTTGTCGGATTGAAATAGTTGAACGCTATCTCGTCGATCGTCGGCGGAATAATCGCGTAATAGTACATTTTGGTCGAGGGCAATTTGTTGTCGATCGACTCTATGCCCTGTTCTTGCGCGATCGCGCCAAGCGTGAATTTGTCGAGATTCGACATTTCGCCCTGCAACTCCAGCGCCACGATATTTTGCGCGTCGCTATAACGCTCGACTTTATAAGAAAGCGCCTGCAAATCGTTGGCGATCACGCCGCAAAACTGCGGGTTTGAGTTGAGTTTAATCGCGCCCGCTCTTATAGACGCGACGCTGGCAGAGTCTTTGTCGCCGTTAAGCAACGTGATTTCGGTTTCAATCGGCGGAAAACTGACTCTAGTCGCCATAATCTGATAGTAGACGGTCAAACGGCGGCGGTTTTCGTCGACGCGCCGCCAGCTAGGATTGGCGCTTATGCGTCTAACGCCCGTGCCGTTATCGTCGCCGCCAATGCGCGTTTCAATCCGATCAAAATAACGCTCGGTAACGACGGCGTTATACGAGACGGGAATTATTTGACCCACATAGAGCGAAGCGGGCAGCGGCTCGACGGAGACGTAAAGCGTTTTTGGCGCGAAGCTCTCTTCGGTTTCGCAAAAAAGCGCGGACGCAAGCGCGATTGCAAGCAAAAATAGTCGCAAGCTAAAACTCCAGCGCGTTTTTAATCAACGCAAGCCCGTCGTTTTCGGCGTTAAACGCGCCGATTGCGCGCTCGGGGTGCGGCATTAGGGCGAAAACGTTTTTTTCTTTGTTTAGCACGCCCGCAATGGAGTCGATCGCGCCGTTTACGTTCGCTTTTGATCCGTCGGCGGCGCAATAGGTTAGCGCGATCTGATCGTTGTCGTAAAGCTCTTTTAGCCCGTTTGGATCAATGTAATACGCGCCCTCCGCGTGCGCGATTGGCATCGAGACGATCTGCGAGCGCTTAAAATTGGATAAAAACGGATTGTTTGCGCTTGCTACTTTGAGAAAAACGTTGCGGCTGATAAAACGCTGATTTTCGTTTCTAAGCATTGCGCCCGGTAGCAACCTAGCCTCAAGCAATATCTGAAAGCCGTTGCATATCCCAAGCGCTTTGCCGCCGCGCTTCACAAACGCCGCGACCGCGCTCATAACGGGCGCGAATTTGGCGATAGCGCCGCACCTTAGATAATCGCCGTAACTAAATCCGCCCGGTATAACGACCAGATCGGTTTTTGGCGGCAGTTCGCTTTCCTCGCAACGCACGATAACGCTTTTCGCGCCCGCGCGCTCAAACGCCCGCGCCGTATCCCGATCGCAGTTAGATCCAGGAAAAAGCAAAACGGAAACAATCATGGCTCAATGTCGATCGAGTAATCTTCGATCACTTCATTAACAAGCGTCTCTTTCGCCATTTTGTGGGCTTCTTCTTCGGCTTTGTCTATCGTTTCGGCTGAAACCCGCATCACAAACCGCTTGCCTACGCGAACGTCGCTCACGTCCGAAAACCCGTGCGCCGTAAGCGCGCGCAACGTCGCCTTGCCCTGCGGATCTAAAATGCCTTCCTTCAAAAACACATTTACGATCGCCTTCATTTCAACGCTCCTTCAATGCGTTTTAGCACCTCTTCGTAAGCCAACTTTACGCCGCCCAAATCTTGACGGAAGCGGTCTTTGTCGAGTTTTTCGCCGCTTGTCAAGTCCCAAAAACGGCAACTGTCGGGGCTGATTTCGTCCGCGAGTAGAATTTGTCCGTTTTGATCGCGCCCAAACTCCACCTTGAAATCCACCAGATTAAGATTTACCGATCTAAAAAACGGGCGCAATATATCGTTGATCTTGCGCGCAAGCGTTTTTAACGTTTTTAATTCGTCCTCGCTCGCTAGTTTCATTAAAACGACGTGTTCGTCGTTTATAATCGGATCGCCCAGATCGTCGTTTTTGTAATAAAACTCCACAAGCGTAAAATCAAGCTCCGTTCCCTCTTTGATCCCAAGCCGCTTGCTAAGGCTTCCCGTGGCGATGTTTCGCGCCACGACCTCTATGGGGATAATCCGCGTTTTTTTGATTAGGTGATTGGTTTCGTCAAGCCGCTTGATTAGGTGAGTTTCCACGCCGTTTTGCTTGATTAGGGCGAAAAGTTTCGCGCTGATCGCGGCGTTTAACGCGCCTTTACCCTTTTCTTGCGCCTTTTTTTGCGCGTTGAACGCGGTTAGATCGTCTTTGAATTCCGCGATCAACGTCCATTCGTCGTCTGTGGCAAAAAGTTTTTTGCCTTTGCCCTCGTATATTTGCTCTTTTTTAATCATTGTCGTTTCGCTTAGTTTTTAAGCACAATCAATCCGCGCAAAATGCCAAGCGCCGTTTTGAGCTGGTAATCGGCGTTTAACTGCGTTTCGGTAATCGCGCCGGAGTCGTCTTCGCGGCTCTCTTTTTTCTGAGCGGCGTTCGCCGCGTCAAGTTGCGCTTCAAGATGACCTTTTAGCTGCGCTTCTTTGATCTCGAATTCGTTGTCGATCTCTTTGACGCTGACGCGCTTTACTTCCACGTCGGGAACGATGCCCGTAGCTTGAATGCTTCGTCCGCTTGGCAGATAGTATCTGGCGATCGTAAGGCGAATCGCGTCGCCGTCGTCAAGCGGCAGGACGACTTGAACGCTTCCTTTGCCAAAGGTTTTTTCGCCTACGATCACGGCGCGTTTGTGATCTTGCAAACTGCCGCCGACGATCTCGCTCGCGCTCGCGCTGCCGCCATTGACCAAAACGACCATCGGAATGTTGGTTATGCTGCCCGTTTTGCTTGCGTGAAAAACCTGATTTTCGCTCTCTATGCGACCTTTTTGCGAGACGATAACGCCCTTGTCGACAAACAGATCCGTAGTTTTGACCGCCTGATCCATTAAGCCGCCCGCGTTGTTTCGCAGATCCAAGACGATCCCTTTGATCTTGTCTCTGCGGGAGTTAATCTCTTTTCTTAAAGAGGAGGCTACGTTTTTATCAAAGCTAACGACGCGCAAGTAAAGCACGTCGTCGTTGTAGGTTTTCGCGTAGACCGATTGCACTTTGATTATGGCGCGGACAATCGTCATCTCCAGCGGTTTTTCCGCGCCTTTACGCACGATCGTAAGTTTAATCTGCGTGTCGGGCTTGCCGCGCATAAGATTGACCGCTTCGTCGATATTCATGCCGATCGTGGATCGCTCGTCGATCTTCAGAATGATGTCGCCGCTTTCAACGCCCGCTCTGTCGGCGGGAGTGCCTTCCATTGGCGCTTCGACGGTGAGCGCGCCGTCGCGCATGCTAACGGTAATGCCTAGTCCGCCGAACTCGCCCGCGGTTTTGGCGTTCATATCTCGATACTGTTTGGGCTCAAGATAGCCCGAATGCGCGTCAAGATTGGAGAGCATGCCATCCATAGCTTTTTGGATAACCGCGTCAATCTCCACTTGATCGACGTAGTATTTCTCGATCGTATTGACGACCTTAGTGAACTTCTCAAAAGCGTTAATCCGCGCCGTATCGTAGCTTGCGTTTTTCGCTTCGAGCGTATTGTAAAGCCCTAGCGAAGCGGCGGCGATAACGACAAACGAGGCTAACGCGATTAGCCGTTGTTTCATTTAACAAACTCCATTTTTTTGGCAAAGAAAAGGGCATATTGTAGCAAAGCGCTTCTCAAGATATGTCGCTTTGCGCGTCGTCCGCGATATAATTATCAAAAAAATAGGCGTTTGCATGGCTACAAAAGAGGTTGCGCGCGACTTTTCGCTCTGGGGCGAGCAGGATTCGTACTACTTCAAAGACGGATCGCACTATCGGCTTTTTGAAAAACTCGGCGCGCATTTGACGACGCGATCGGGCAAAAAAGGCGCGTAT
>JAISMA010000066.1 GCA_031276985.1 Helicobacteraceae bacterium
ACGACGCTTGCTTCCGTCGCGTAAGCCTTGCCCGCCATTACCAGATCGGGATAATAGGCGCGGTTGATGAAATCCGCCGTCTCCTGAAACTTCACGAGATATTCGCCAAGCCGCGCGGGATCGAGCAGATCCATAACGCAGGTTACGCCGCCCACCGAAAGGCTTTGCGGGTGAGGTTGCTTCGAGCCGAAGATCGCCATCATTTGCGCGACGGTTCGCTGAATACGCAGGCATTCAAGATAGTGCGAAAGCGCGATCAGATTTTGTTCGGGCGTTAAATGGTAGGTTTTGTGTCCCCAATAGCCGTTGGCAAAGGGTCCCAAAGCGCCCTTTTTGGCAAACGCCGCCACTCTTTGCTGAACGGCGGTTAATTGATCCGCGCCGCAAGCGTAAGGAACGGCGGCGTATTTGAACGCTTCGTCTGCGGCTCTTCGCGGATCGGCTGAAAGCGCGGAGACAATATCCACGAAATCAAGCGCGTGAAGCTGGTAAAAATGCACGGGGTGATCGTGCAAAAACAGCGCGACGTTCATTAGCGTCCGCGTCAAAACGGCGTTAAGCGGCGGCGCGATTCCAAGCGCGTCCTCGACCGCCATAATGCCCGCCTTGTAGTGCGAAAAGGTGCAAACGCCGCAGATTCGTTGCGTGAAAAAGCCCGCGTCGCGCGGATCGCGCCCTTTTAGGATCTTTTCTATGCCGCGCCACAAAGTGGCGGTGGAGTAGGCTTCGGTTACGACGTTGTTGTCGTCTACGACGACCTCTACCCGCAAATGCCCTTCGATTCTGGTTATCGGATCAACTACGATTCTTTTGCTCATGATTTCCCCCCTGCTATTCGGATTTCTTAAAAGCGCTGATTGCGGCGTGCGCCGCTATGCCGATCGCCGTGGCGGTCAGAAGCGCGACTCCGACTTTATCCGCCGTAGCGTCCGCGTCGATTGAACTGAACGGCTTGAACGCCAGCGGCTCTTCAAACGGTCCCATCTTGTCCCAAAAGTCAGGCTCGGAGCAGCCAATGCAACCATGCCCCGCTTGCACGGGCCACGAGGTGTGCTGATTGAACCGCTCTCTTGAGCAGTTATTAAAGGTATACGGACCTTTGCAACCGACTTTATAAAGGCAGTAGCCCTTTTTTGCGCCCTCGTCGCCAAACTCTTGAACGAACTCGCCCGCGTCAAAACGACCGCGCCGCTCGCACAGATCGTGAATCCGCATACCGTACGCCCATTTTGGACGATTGTAAGCGTCCAGCGCGGGTAATGTGCCGAATAAAATGTAGTGAAGCACGTTGCCGACGATGTTTTTCTCGCTCGGCGGACAGCCGGGAACGTTGATGACGGGCTTATTGGTGATTTTGCTAAGCGGTTGCGCGTTTGTGGGGTTTGGATGCGCCGCTTGAACGCCGCCAAAGCTAGAACAGGTGCCGATCGCAAAGATCGCCGCCGCGTTTGCCGCCGCCTCTCTTGCGTGTTCCGCGCCGTGTTTGCCCATTGGTCCCACCGTGAGGTAAAACTCGCTTGAGCCGGCGGGAATGCCGCCTTCAACCATAAGGATATATCTGCCCTTATAGTTTTTGATCGCCTCTTCCAGATTGTGTTCGGCTTGCCAGCCGCTTGCCGCCATTACCGTTTCGTGATACTCCAGCGAGATGTAGTCAAAAATCAAGCTGTCGATCGTGGGCGCGTCGCTACGAAGCAGACTTTCGCTGCAACCCGTACACTCCGCCATATGTAGCCAAACGACGGGAATGCGATCGGTTAGCTCCGCCGCTTCCGCCACCAGCGGCGTAAAAGACGCGGGCAGAGCCAAAAGCGTCGTTACGCCTGCCGCCCATTTCATAAAGTCGCGGCGCGATACGCCGTTTTCCTCAAGAACCGCGCCAATCGGCTTTTGCTCGCCGAATTTAGGAGCTTTGGACAGCGCGTTAAGCCGCGCCGTCAGCCTGTCGTGTAAAGCCTGATATTCCATGCTATCCGCCTTTATTGAAAATAACCGCTTATGCTAACCAATCAATACTTAAACTTAACTTATATATAATCCGTTTTTATTAAAAAACTTTTAAGAAAACTTACAGGAAAGGCGGCAGATGTGCCTCTCTATCCCCTCGAAGATCGTCGCGATCGACGACGCCAACAACGCGACCGTCGAAACAATGGGCGTTTTGCGCCAAGTTTCGCTTGATTTGGTCGGCGAACCCGTGTCGATCGGCGATTACGTGCTGATTCACGTAGGCTTCGCCATGGGCAAGATCGACGAACAAGACGCGCTAGAAAGCCTTGAAATCTTCAAAGAGATCGCCGCGAAAATGGAAAGCGGCGAAATCGACGAGCGCGACGGGGATTTGGGACTTGTCGATCGATTATCTTAACGACTTTCGCGATCCCGCCGTGATCGCCGCGCTACAAGCGCAAATCAAAAAAAAGGCGACGCGCCCTATCAATATCATGGAAATTTGCGGCGGTCATACGCATACCATTATGAAATACGGCTTGCCGCAGCTACTGCCGCCGCAGATTAACTTCGTGCATGGACCGGGCTGTCCCGTGTGCGTAATGCCAAAAGAGCGCATCGATCACGCCATTACGATCGCCAATATGAAAGATACGATCCTAACGACGCTTGGCGATATGATCCGCGTTCCGGGCAGTTTGGGATCGTTACAGACGGCTAGGGCAAAAGGCGCGGACGTTCGCGCGCTCTATTCGCCGCTTGAAGCTCTTTCGATCGCGGCTGATAATCCGCGCAAAACGGTCGTGTTTTTCGCGATCGGCTTCGAGACGACGACGCCGATGACCGCCGCGCTGATCGATCGCGTCGTTTCAAGCGAGGTCAAAAACCTGCTTTTTCACGTCAACCACATTCTCGTTCCGCCGCCCGTTTGCGCGATTATGGACGGCGGCGGCGCGATCGACGCGTTTTTGGGACCTTCGCATGTAAGCGTAATTACGGGCAGCGATATTTTTCTGCCGATCGCCGAGCGCTACAAAACGCCGATCGTCATTAGCGGCTTTGAGCCGATCGACGTGTTAGAAAGCGTTTTGAAAATCGTTCGGCAGTTTAACGACGGTCGCCGCGAGGTGGAAAACGAGTATTCCCGCGCCGTTACGCCAAGCGGTTCGCAAAAAGCCAAAAAGCTGATCGAGCGCTATTTCGCGCCCCGCGAAACTTTTCGCTGGCGCGGGCTTGGCGACATACCGCAAAGCGCGCTAAAACTGCGCGAGGCGTTTTCGTTTTTGGACGCGGAAAAAGCGTACGAAGGGCTGCTGCCAAACGATCCGATCGACGATCACAAGCTCTGTATGTGCGCCGAAATCCTAAAAGGGCGCGCCAAACCCGTCGATTGCAAGGCGTTTGGCAAAGCCTGCGTTCCCGCTTCGCCGCTTGGCAGTTGCATGGTTTCAAGCGAAGGCGCGTGCGCGGCTTACTACCGCTACGCAAAGTCTTTTTAAGCGCTTCCGAATATAAATCCAAGCGCGATACAATACGCGATTGAAGCAAGGAGGAGCGAATGAAGGCGGTTTTGGCGGCGATTGTCTTGACGCTTGGCGTTTGCGCGATTTGCGCCGCGCAAGACGAGACGGAATATGTCGATAACTATCGAAAGGCTTTGCGACTAAGCGGAAACGATCGAAGCGCGGGCGCGCTCTCGTGCAAAAGCGGCGACGATAAAATAGGGTTTTTCGCGGAGCTTTCGCCTTACGCGTCCGATCGTGAAACTGTTGGCGAAAACGTCGCCGAAGATATGATTTTTCGCGTCTATTATTACCTCAAAAACGAAAAAAGCGGCAAGCTAACGAGGTATTTTGAGGAGGATATAGGCGTGTTAAGCGTAGATTCGGACGCTAGTTTTCGCTTTAGCTTTGTCGACAGCCCGAAAATCGTCCGTTTTGAGTTAAGCGATCCAAAAATGAAACCAATTGTACTCGGAAAAACGCCGATCGCCACGCGAATCGAAAAGCTCGATCGGCGAGACGATGTATACGCTATAAATATCGTTAAATTATGGGAAAACGACGCGACGGACAAAGCGATCTCCTGCGATCTGCGCGTCCAAACCGTGCATTTGTCAAAATAGATGAAAGAGGCGATTTTCGCGCGATCGGCGCAACCAAAAACGGCAAAATCGGACGACTACGCTTTGGCGACGCTAACGCTGATTTTCGGCGGCGTTTATATCTATCTGTTGGCGACGACGGATTACGCCTGCCGATTTGTTATGCTTTATTCAAGTCTCGCGGGCGCGGTTTTTTATCGCGCCGCGTATTTCGCGCCCGCGTTTTGCGCGGACAAACTGCTTGGAACGGGGGCAAAAACGCCGCGATCGATCGCGTTGGCGCGTTATTTGACGCGGATAATCGCGTTGGCGTTTGTCGTCTTGCTGTTTGTCGCTTTTTTGGCGATTGCGCCGATCGCGTTAATTAGCGGCGGCTGGAGCGGCGCGAAAAGCGGTTTGCTTAGCGCGGCGATTAGCGGAGCGTTTGTCGGCTTGGCTCTATTTACCTGCGCGATGATCGCCTTCAAAAAAAGCGGGGACAAATGACGCTGATTTCGGCTTGTAGCGGTTTTGCGATTGGCTTTGTCTGCTGGAAAAGCTGTTTTCTGCTGGCAAAACCCGCCGCCGCCGCGCTTTTCGACGCGCATAGCCTCGCGCCGATCGGCGCTAAGATCGCCTATTGCGTCATTTTTGCGTTTTTGTGCGCGGCTACGGCGCTTTTGCTACTGATATATCCAATATGCGCGCTTGTTATCGGCGGCTCCACGCCAAACGAGTTTTATCTGGGCGTCGCCGCTTCATATACTGGATCGATATTCGGATTTCTTTCGCTACTTTGGCTACGATTGTTTGTCGAGATCACGCAAAAGCGCGGCGGCTTATGAAAATTCGCGTTTATTACGAGGATACGGATTCGCTTGGAGTCGTTTATCACGCGAATTATTTGAAATATATCGAGAGGGCGCGAAGCGAAGCGTTTTTTGCGATCGGGCGAAAGCCTGAAAGCGCCGAAAACTACTTTGTCGTTCGATCGATGAGCGTTCGCTTCGTCAAATCCGCTAAACTAGGCGATCTGCTGG
The DNA here is from genome assembly GCA_031276985.1 of Helicobacteraceae bacterium. Lineage (GTDB taxonomy): Bacteria > Campylobacterota > Campylobacteria > Campylobacterales > SZUA-545 > JAIRNH01. The sequence goes on from JAISMA010000066.1 coordinate 5,074, forward strand.
AGGTTAGATCGCGCCTTACGGAGCTTCGCGCCGCTTCGTTCCGGCTCAAGCAAGAGCTGTGGCTGGATAACGCGCTTGTTTTTAGCGCCGACGTGGAGATCGCTTCCGTCCGCGCCGCGAAGCCCGCCAAAATCGACGACGAAACCAAAAAACTGCTTAACGAAGTTTTTGCGGGCTGATCGCTATTCGCTTGGCGGCAAAGTTTGATTAACGGGCGACTTCGGCGGCGGCGGCGCTAAAACAAAACGGGCGTTTTTTATCTGATAGACTTTGATCGGATATTGGAGCTGATTTTCTTTCATTTCTAGCCCAAAAAGCTCCACTCTGGGCGCGTAATCGCCGCCGTTTCTTTGGCTGATCATCGCCGCCATAGCGCTTGATGAATAAGCCGTCCAGTCAAAGCGCAGATCGTTGCGTAACAGTTGATTGAGATCGCGCAAAGTCATATTGCCCGGTCCTATGGCGCTGGCGATGTAGAAATTTTTAACGTCGTCGCTTTGCGGCAGAGTGAGTAGCAGAGGATTGTAATTCATCTGCGTGCTTAACGCGGAGGCTATGCGAATATCGTTGAAGGTGATCTGCGAAAGCGCCATACTCGTTCGCACGGGTTGCGTGTTTAGCAGTATCGACGCGCCCGTTCCGATCTTGTGCGTTTTGAACAGTTGCGAAAAATTAACGCGAGGATCGTTGATCATAACGCGAGAGGCGGGCATAGGCAAAATAGCGTCCGCCGCCGCCGTGATCTTCTGGCTTAACGCGCTTGGCTCGCTAAGGACGAAGGTGCGAAAACGATTGGCGTATTGGCTTAACGCCTCAAGCTGTTTTGGATAGTCGATTCCGCCGAAATACATATTATCGGGCGCGGAATAGATCTCGTTGCGATTGACGGTTGGAACGTAAAGCTCGACTCTCGAATTCATAGACGCGGCTGTTTTCGCGCCTTCGACCGTTAAAGCCGCCAAAGCGCGATTAAAGCCCGCTCTTTCAATCTCTTTCAAGGCTCGATCTAAACTGTCGGGTTTTTCGTCTACGGAGTCGAATACGCGCATTTCAAAGGGTTTGCCTTTGCTAAGCAGATAGGCGCTTACGCTGTTTGATACGATTACCGAGTATCGCCCGATCGATTCGCTTGGAATCAACACGGCGATCCTCTCTCCGTTTACGCGCGGCATAGCGAGGTTCAAAAACGTCGCCAATCGCTGATAATCGGCGCTAAAGCGACCGTCGTCGTTGGCTTTGTCGTAGCGCGCCGCAAACGAAAACTCTTTTTCTTCTTTTAGCAGTCGCTCTAAACAACGCGCGTCGCACGGCGTCGGCGAAAGGTCGATTACTTCGTTTGAAGCCGCGCCAATCGGCGAAAACAATTTTGGCTGGCTCGGCGCGGCAAATAGCGCGATCGAAGCCGCTATCAACAATAGGCATTTCTTCATGCGCGCAATTATAGGGATAGTTTGCTTCGCGCTCGTAAAAAGCGCAAAAACGTAAATCGATAGAAGCGCGTTGGCGGATTTTTAGGAGATCGCGCGATTTTTTCCGCGTTTGACTCCGTTTGAAAGCAAAAGGATCAAAGAGCGGGAATTAGGCTTTGGCTAATTTATCAAGCCGCTTTTTTGCGCCTTCGATCGTGTTGTGCTCGGGATAGAGTTTGATTAGCGTTTCGTAGAATTTGCGCGCGTCGGCGTTGTTTTTCAGCCGTTCGTGGCAAATGCCGGAATAGTATAAAAGCACGGGCATATATTTAGCCTTGCCATCCGCGTTTGCGCTGGCTTTGAACGCCTCTAGCGCCTTTTCGTTGTTCTCCTGAAAGTAATAAACCGTTCCAAGATAAAACGAGGTTTCGGCGGGTTTGTACTGCTTGCCGAGCAAATAGCTTAAGCGGTTGTAAGCCGCGTCGTACTCTCTTGAGTCGATCAGTTTTCTAGCTTCGCTTAAAAGCGTTTCGGGCTGTTGCCCTTCAAATTCGCCGCTAACGCCGCCCAAAGCTCTGATAGCCTTTTCAAGCTGCGTTTTGGTAACGGTATTTTCAAGCGCTTTGGCTAGTTTTTCCTGATTTTTCGCCTGATCGCTTAGCGATTTGTTGACCTGTTTTTCTAGCGCGTCTTGCCGCGTAACGAGCGCGTCCAACTGCTTTTTGTTTTTCGCCTCGCTATCGACGATAAGTTGCGATTGTTCCTCGTATTTGCTTGAATCGCGCTTGAGCGCGGCGAAGGCTTCGGAATTGGCTTTGTTTACGGCGCTCATTCCTTCTACGAGTTCGGTGAGTTTGTCGATTTGCTGTTCAAGCGCGAAAATGCGCTTTTCAAGACGCTCAATCGTCTGTTTATTGGCGCGAATGCTCTTTTCGCTGTCGGTTAGCCCGTACGGCTCCGCGCTATTAACGTTGCCGGCGCGGAAAGCCGAAGGTTCGGCGGCGAGCAGAACGCCCGCCGTCAAAACAAATGCGATCGATTGGCGCATTTGCCGTTTATTGTTGAAGCGCGGTTACTTCAACGCGGCGGTTTTGTCGCCAGCAGCTTGCGTTGCTTTGCGCGCAAACGGGATTGGATTCGCCGTAGCTAATCAACGTTATTTGATCGACGCTTACGCCCGCTTTAACAAGCGCGTCTTGAACGCTTTTCGCGCGTTTCAGACCCAAAGCGTAGTTGTACTCTTCGGTGCCCCATTCGTCGCAGTTGCCTTCAATTCTGAAAGCTACGCCGCTGTTAGCCGCGATCGCGCTGCCGATGTCGCCGATTGCGCCCTCTTGATCGGCGCGAACGTCAAACTTGTCGAAGTCGAAATATACGATCGGCAGTTTATCGCCGTCGTAAGAGACTTGCTCTTCCGTTTCAACCGGTTCTTCGTAGCCCTCGTCGATCGTAACGTCCGCGCTTTCGTCAACGGTTTCGTCCGTCGTAACCTCGGTCGTCTCTTCCGCCGGAACCTCTGCTTGTTTTTCGCCGCAGCCGGTAAAAGCGACTAACGTCGCCGCCAAAATGCCTGTGAAGATGAGCTTTTTCATCCCCTTACTCCTTATTTGATTTGCACATCGCTATCATACCCAAGCGAAAGTTAAAATTAGGTTAAAACCTACCAATCGATTGCCTGAATCGAGCCTTCTAGCGGAAAAAGGAAACTTTTGTTGTACGGCAGGCGAATAATAGCCAGCGCGCTTTCCTTGCCTCGCTTAATCTCTTTGGTGTGCAAGATTGTGTCGCCCGAATTTGAAAATCGCGGGAAATTATTCTTGCCCGTAGTGGTGAGCTGTCTAATATAGTTGCTCTTTGTCGAGACCAGATACAGATTGAAGGTGTTCTGCGCGAACTCGCTGTCCGTGTCGCGGCTGACAAAAACGGCGTAATGCTCCCACGTGGTAACGTAGTTGTTGTTGCGTCCCTTAAATACGTACTGCAAAGCCGCTTCGGGATTTTTGATTGGCGCGTAGAAAATCTCCGGATAACCTAGTCGATCGGTTACGAACACAAAAGCCTTTTCGTCGTCGATATAATGCCCGTTAACGTCTATGCCCCTGAAATTCGTCAATCTCCTAAGCTTTTTGGCGCTTATGTCAAACTCGTATACGTCGGGCTGATCGTCCCGCGCCATTGTTAGCAACAGTCGTTTGCCGTCTTTGCTCACGTCGGAACAGACGAGCATGCCCTCGCTTTCTACGATTTTTGTTTTCACGCCCGTTTTCAGATCGACTTTATAAAGCGTCGGTTTTTTGTCGTAGTGCGTGTAATAGTAGGCGGTTTGCTTGCTGTCCGCCCATTTTGGAAAAACGTTGAAACCGCCGCGTACAATGGTTTGGCGGTATTTCAGCGAATAATCGGCGATCATAATCTCCGTCTGTTTGGGCGTGGTTTGACGCGACAAAAGCACGAAGCGATTCATCCACTCCAAGCCGCCCACGCCCATTTTATTGGCTAAATCCATCACGAGATGGTGCGACAAAAAGACGTGGCGATCCTCTCTTGAAACCTTATAAGGTTGCGACAAAATCAGTTTTTTTGATTTAACGTCGTAAACCTGAGCGCGAATGCCGATCTGCGTTCCTTCGTAAAACAACTCGTAACGAATCAACTGGTGCAAACCCGCGTTTTGGTAGATCGGGCTGTCGTAAGCCGCGAGCGACCCCGCTTTGGCGGGCGAAGGCAGCACGTTGTAAAAGCCGGCGGTTCTAAGATCGGCTTCGATCATCTTGCCAATTTCAATATCTAGTTGCGATCTGGTTCGGCTTTTGGACTCCACCGCCACGTTTAGCGACGATTTAGCCTCTTTGATAATCTCCAGCGTCGCGTCGGCGGCAAAAAGCCGCGTCGACAACAAAAATAGGCACGCAATCAACAATCGCATTATTTTTCCTCCCTTACTTGAAAATCAACGTTTATCGTTAGCGCTCTTGGCGGCGGCTCCAATTTGGACGCTCTAGCCTGTTCCAAAGCCGCTATCAGTCTGTCTTTGAAAAACGGATCGTCCGGCGCGGCGACTATGCGATAGGTAAAATCGCCGCCGCGATCGACGCGCATCTCAATCCGCGCAATCTTACCCAAATCGCTATTTCTTATCTGCCACGCGTTATATATGCGCTTGTATAGCTCTTTATAATACTGCGCTTCGAGCGGCTTTTGAGAGGCTATATCCTGTTGAGCGGTTTTGGCGGAGTTAATCGCGCTAAAGGCGGCGAGTTCGGGTCTATTGATCTTGGTTTCCGCGCCGTCTTTGTCCAGATCGTCGAGGCTAAAGTTCGGCAAAGCGACTCTGCCCGCGTTGACTTTTGGGTTTGCCAGCAACAGATCGTCCGGATTGGTCGTGGAGTTGGAATCGCCAAACAGCTCTTTGATTACGTCCGCCGCGCTTTTTTCCTGCGCGATCGACTCCTCTTTCGGATCTTCCGCCTCAAACACGTCGATCGATTGCGCCGCCAAATATTTAAGCGTCTCTTCGTCCAGCTCGAAATCCTCCCATATATCCGACGGAGAAAACTGATAGGTTGGAGCGCGATAGAGCATAAACGCCAGCAATCCCGCGAAGAAGGCGGAACAAAGTCCGATTGAGATTGTCCCGCTTAGATAAAACCAGCTAACGCGGTTAGCGCTATCCATCTGTTATCAGCGCGATCTGCGTAAATCTCGCCGCTTTTACGCTTTTGAGAATATAAATGACGTCTTTATAATCCAGATCGCCGTCCGCGGCGATTAGTATCTTGTGGCTGCGATCGGGAAATTGATTGGCGTACAGCACGAAGCTATCGGGAAACGATTCGTAATCGAATTTCTGTTTGCCTACCCATACGGCTTTTGTCGCGTCAAGGCGAATAACGATCGAGGCGCTTTCGCCAATGGGCGTTTGCTTGCTGCCTTTTGGCAGAGCGATACGCTCCTCAAAAAGCAACATTGGCATAGTAAGCATTAAGATCGCCACCAAAACAAGCATTACGTCGACCAGCGGCGTAATGTTTATTTCAGGTTTTTCTTCCCAGTCCATTTAAGCGCGCGAGACCAGAATGTCTATTTGGACTTTGATCGCGTTTGTTACCTCGTAAGCCTTGCGCTTCAGTAGCAAATGCGTCCAATACGCGGGGATCGCCACGATAATGCCCATCGCGGTAATAACCAGCGCTTCGCTGATCGCGGGCGCTACGATCGATAGCGTTACGCCCTCTTTGAAGCCCGCGAAAGCCTGCAAAATACTGACGATCGTGCCGAAAAGCCCGACAAACGGCGCGGTCGAAGCCACAGCCGAAAGCGGCGTTAGCATTGACGTAGCGTCTTTCGTCGCCGATTCCAGCGCCGCTTTCATCAGTTGAGGACCATAGCTCTGCCGCGCGCAAGGATAGAGCGAAGAGTCGAAATTGGGTCGTTCCGCGCCGCTAAGCAACGCTTGCACGGAGCCGTTTTCACGTTTAAGCCAGCCCCGCAAGACAAAAAAGCGGTACAAAAAGATCCAAACCACCATTACCGAGTATAAAAACAGCCAAGCGGCAACCACTACGGCTACAGCCCCTGCGGATTCAAACCAAGCGAGCAACGTTAATCCCTTTTATAGCTGAGAGCGAGCCGAAGTCTCGATCTTGGACTCGACCGCCGATAAGAGCAGACGAGAGTCATGCGCCTCGCGCAACAGTTGTTTAGCCGCGTCTAACGCCTTAGCCACTTCGCTTTCGCTTTCGCCTTTGATCGGCACCGCGCCATCTACCAGCACGATCATTTTGTCGGCGGCGATCTCCGCGTAACCCGCGTCGATTGCGATACTTTCAGTCCGATCGTCGTCTTTTTGTATCTCGATCACGCCCGCCGCAAGCAACGAAAGCAACGAAGCGTGATGCGGCAAAACGCCAAACTCTCCGTCCGCGCCGGGCAAAGTTACGCTTTTAACGTCCCCGGCGAAAACCTTGCCCAGCGGCGTGATTACTTCCAAATGTAAAACGCTCATCGCGTCTCCTTTACGCTTTGGCTTTCAGCGATTCGGCTTTTGCCGCAACCTCTTCAATGCCGCCGACCATATAAAACGCGGCTTCTGGCAAAGCGTCGTGTTTGCCTTCTAGCACCTCTTTGAACGCCTTGATCGTATCGCTTAACGTTACGTATTTTCCCGCGCTGCCCGTAAAGGCTTCGGCTACGAAAAACGGCTGAGACAGCAATCTTTCGACCTTGCGGGCGCGATAAACGACCAATTTGTCGTCTTCGGACAGTTCGTCCATGCCCAAGATCGCGATAATGTCCTGCAAATCTTTGTATTTTTGCAACGTCTTTTGAACGTTTCTGGCTACCGCGTAATGCTCCTCGCCAACAATCTGCGGATCAAGCAGACGGCTTGTAGAACCTAGCGGATCGACGGCGGGATAGATTCCCTTTTCCGCTATGCGGCGATCGAGAACGGTTGTCGCGTCAAGGTGGCTAAACACCGAAGCGGGCGCGGGGTCGGTCGGGTCGTCGGCGGGCACGTAAATCGCCTGCACGGAGGTAATCGAGCCTTTTTTGGTGGAGGTGATCCGCTCTTGAAACGATCCCATTTCGCTTGCCAACGTCGGCTGATAACCCACCGCCGAAGGAATACGCCCAAGCAAAGCGGACATTTCAGAGCCAGCCTGCGCGTAACGGAAAATGTTGTCGATAAACATCAACACGTCCAAGCCCATTTCGTCGCGGAAATACTCCGCCATCGTTAGTCCCGTCAAAGCGATACGGCTTCTTGCGCCCGGCGGTTCGTTCATCTGCCCGTAGCAGAGCGCCACTTTATCCAGCACGCCGCCCTCTTTCATCTCGTGGTAAAGGTCGTTGCCCTCGCGGGTTCGCTCTCCAACGCCCGCAAACACGGAATAGCCGCTGTATTTATAGGCGACGTTGTGGATTAGCTCCATAATGATCACCGTTTTACCCACGCCCGCGCCGCCAAACAGCCCGACTTTGCCGCCTTTTGGATATGGCGCGAGCAGGTCGATAACTTTTATGCCCGTTTCAAAGGTTTCGGTTTTCGTGCCTTGCTCTTCAAAGCTAGGCGGATCGCGGTGAATAGCCCATCTAGTCGCGGCTTTAACCTCTTCGCCCTCGTCGATTACCTTGCCCGTAACGTTGAAAATCCGCCCCAGCGAAACTTCGCCGACGGGAACGGAGATAGGTCCGCCCGTTGCCGTCGCTTTCGCGCCTCGCGTCAATCCGTGCGTGCCGTCCATAGCGATTGCGCGAACGCGCTTGTCGCCCAAATGCATAGCCGCTTCGCAAACAAGCGTCTGTTTTACGCCGTCGCGCTCTATCTCAATCTCTATCGCCTCGTTGATCTGCGGTAGATAGTCGTCAAACGCGACGTCTACTACAGGACCAGTAATTTGAATAATCTCGCCGATTTTTCCAGCCATCGTCTTCCTTTCAAAAATTATTTCATCGCCTCTGCGCCGCTGACGATCTCGCTTAGTTCAGTCGTGATCGCCTCTTGGCGGGCTTTGTTGAATTGCAACGTGAGCGTTCTAGCCAACTCTTTGGCGTTTTTCGTGGCGCTCTCCATTGCCTGCATTCTAGCGCTATGTTCCGCCGCCAGCGAATCGATTAGCGCATAGTAGAGGTTAAACTCCACGTAGCGCTCGACCAAAGAGTTCAGAATGGTTTCGTCGCCCTTTGGCTCAAATTCAAGCATGGAGCGCTCCTCGATCGGCTCGACGCGGTTAATATCCACCGGCAAAAGCAAAATTTCGCGCATCTCCTGCGAAATCATATTTCTAAAGCCGTTGTATATCAGCACGACGCGATCGGTAAGCCCTTTCATGTAGTCGTTCGCCGATTTTGCGATATGCTCTTTGGCGCGCTCGAAATTCGGCGCGGAGCTTAAGCCGATCGTCTCGTCGTACAACTCCACATGATTAAACTTGAAGTACTCCACGCCCTTTTTGCCTATGCCGCGAAGCCTGACTTTGATCTTGTTTTCGCGGTATTCGTCGAGTTTGTGGCTTACCGTCTTGATCGTGCGGTAGTTAAAACCGCCGCACAACCCTTTGTCCGCCGTAACGAAGATCAGATCGATCTTTTCGGCTTTTTCGTCGAAAGCGAAATATCGGCTCTCGATTCCGCCCACGCGATACGTTTCAATCTGCCTCGCAATGGTGGAGAGCATTTCGTTTAACTTTTGCGAATAGGCGCGAGATTGCGTCGCGATCTCTTGCGAGCGTTTCAGTTTGACGGTTGAGACCAGCTTCATAGCCGAAGTGGTCTTTTGCGTGTTATGAACGCTTTTGATTCGGCGTTTAATGTCCTTCAAAGCCGCCATATTTCAGCCTTAACCAGCGCTAAAGACGCTTAAGAAATCTTCCAAAGCCTTCTTTAACTCCGCCTCAAGGTCTTTATCGACCTGCTTTTTGACGCGAACGCCTTCGAGAATGCGCGGATATTTCGCCTCCAAAAACGGATATAGCTCCGCCTCAAAGCGATTAACCGCGCTTGCGGGAATGGCGTCGAGGAAGCCTTTGGAAGCCGCGAAAATAACCGCGACCTGTTTTTCTACCGCGATCGGCGAATACGGCGGCTGTTTAAGCGCCTCGACCATTTTCTGTCCGCGCTCAAGCTGTTTGCGGCTTACTTCGTCAAGATCGCTCGCGAATTGGCTGAACGCCTGAAGCTCTCTAAACTGCGCCAAATCGCCTTTTAGCGATCCTGCGACCTGTTTCATCGCCTTGATCTGCGCCGCGCCGCCGACGCGGGAGACGGAAATGCCGACGTTGATCGCTGGGCGAACGCCGGAGTTGAATAGATCGGTTTCTAGGAATATCTGCCCATCCGTAATGGAGATAACGTTGGTGGGGATATACGCCGAAACGTCGCCCGCCTGCGTTTCCACAATCGGAAGCGCGGTTAAGCTGCCCGCGCCTCTTGCGTCGCTCATTTTCGCGGCGCGCTCAAGCAATCTGGAATGCAGATAAAACACGTCGCCCGGATAGGCTTCGCGCCCCGGCGGGCGACGAAGCAGAAGCGACATTTCGCGGTAGGCTACGGCGTGCTTGGATAGATCGTCGTAAATGATCAGCGCATGGCGCGAACTGTCGCGGAAATACTCGCCCATCGTAACGCCCGTGTATGGAGCGAGATACTGCATAGCCGCCGATTCGCTTGCCGACGCGCTAACGATAATCGAGTAATCCATCGCCCCGTGTTCTTCCAACCTGCGGACAACCTGCGCCACCGTGCTTTGCTTTTGACCGATCGCCACATAGATACAGACGACGTCCTGCCCTTTTTGGCTGATAATCGTATCTACCGCGACGGTGGTTTTGCCCGTTTGTCTGTCGCCGATGATTAACTCGCGCTGACCGCGTCCGATCGGCACAAGCGCGTCGATTGCCTTAATGCCCGTTTGAAGCGGCTCATGCACTGATTTTCTCGCCATAATGCCGGGCGCTTTTTCCTCGACGAAGCGGATTTTTGCCGCTTCAATTGGTCCCTTGCCGTCGATTGGCTCTCCAAGCGCGCTCACTACGCGCCCGATCATGCCGTCGCCTACGGGCGCGGATAGCAGCTTGCCCGTGCGTTTAACCGCCGTTCCCTCGACGATTGCCGTAGCCTTGCCAAGCACGACCACGCCCACGCTGTCCTCGTCCAGATTCAGCGCGAGACCTTTTTCGCCTCCCGCAAACTCGACGATCTCCTCCGCCATAATGTTTTTTAACCCATAAACCTTAGCGATGCCGTCTGCTATCGATACGACCTTGCCGACCTCTTGAATATCGAGCTTAAGCTCAAAGTTTTCGATTCGATCGCGAATGATCGCGCTAATCTCTTCCGTTTTAAGCGCCACAATTACCCCTTTCTTAAGTTTAATTTATAGTCCGCGCAGAATATGCCCCAGAATTTGGGCGCTAATCCGCGTTTTGGAAAAATCGACCTCTACGCCGAGATCGTCGATCGCCGCTCTAACGCCGTCGTATTTGCGATCGGACTGCGTTAGTTTGATCTCCGCGCCAAGCCGTTTGGTCAGCGACTTCGCCAAAGCGTCCAGCTTGGGTTTGTCGATTGGGCTTTGAGCGTCCACAACTCCTTCGTACGCCGATCGCTTGCCCGCGAGCGCGATCTTAGCCTCTTTAACGATATACGGCAGAGCGCACAGGCGGTTTTTCTCGACGAGCAACGCGATCAAGTTGTTTAACTTCGCGGGCGTTTTGCCAAGCGCCGAAACAATCGCGTTAATTTTATCGGCGTTTGGCATAAGAGGAGATTTGATCTTCTCCACAAACTTTTTACTTGAAAACGACGGAACAACGGCGTCCAACAGCGATAAAATCTCCGCCAGCTCTTTGTCTTTGGCGGCGGCGATCAACGCGGCGGCATACCGCTTTGCGGCTAGTTTATCGTCCATATCAAAGCGCTCTCTTTCTAAGGTTTTCGACGATCGCGTCTTGGTTGTTTAGAATGTCGTCGGCGTTTAATATCTCGCCCATCGTGGCGGCTACGACGGCGCGAATCATCTTATTCTCGGCGACGACCTTGCTTTCGTCTTTGAGTTTGTGAAGCATTTTGATCTCGTCGTCGGTTTTTGCCGCGATCCGATCGGCAATCGCAATCGCCTCGTCTTTGGCGAATTTGACAATCGATTCGCCGTTAGCCTTCGCTTCTTCCAAAGCCAGCGCGGCTTTTTCGCGGTTTGATCGCGCCTCTTTGGCTTTGTCTTGAGCTTTTTCAAACGCCGCGACGATCGATCGCGTCCGATCGCCGAAAAACTTTCTGGCAAATCCCGCCAGCAAATAGTAGGTTAATCCCGCGAAAATGACGAAATTAACCGTTCGCCAAACAATATCCACCTCGCCTTCATTCGCAAAAGCCGCAATCGCGGCGCAGACAAACGATACAAGCGCTTTCATCATCTCTCCTTAAGCCGCGATAAATTTGGTTTTGATGCGCTCTTTAAAAAGCGGCGCTTCGCCAAGCAACGCGCTTTTTAGGTTCGCCTCGTCCGCTTGCAACGCTTTTTCAAATTCGGCTAACTCTTTTGCGATCGCCTCCCGCTCGGCGCTTAAACGCTCTTCGGCTTGGAGCTTGGCTTTCAACAAGGCTTCGTCTTTAATCTTGGACGCCTCTTTTTTCGCCGCCGACAACGCGGCTTCCGCCTGCGCTTTCAAGCCCGCGGTTTCGGCTATATCGTCATCCGCGCCGCCCTGCTCGTTTTGCAAATGCGCTTTTCTAGCCTCGATATGACGCAATAGAGGCTGAAAAAGCGTCGCGTTCAAGAAAACCAGCAACGCGATAAAGAGCGCGAAAAAACCGCCCATCAAAATAGCGCTAAACTCAATCATTACTCACCTCTTACCGAATGTCTAATGCTAACACAGCCAAACTAAGTAATCAAAAAACGCCGCGCAATCGGCTATTTTTCAATCAAACGCGCAAAGCGATCGCGCGTTTCCTCGTCGCTAAACGAGATAATCAGCTCGTTTTTCTTGATTCGCGCCGCGAAGCCTAGCGCTTTTAACCTTGTCGCCAGATCGCCGAAATCAAAACGCGGCGAGGCGCTTTTGGCTTTTGTAACGCCGCTTTCTTTTTCGCGTTTAAGCGATTGGAGCAGCGCCTCCGTTTCCCGCACGCTTAACTTTTGGTTAATTATGCTGTCGACTAGCTTGCGCTCCTCGCGCTCGCCCAAACCGACCAGCGTTCTAGCGTGTCCGTAACTAATCTTTTCGCTAACGATCGCCTCTTTGGCGTAATCGCCAAGCTGCAAAAGACGCAGAATGTTCGTGATATAGGCGCGGCTCTTGCCTATCGAATCGGCTAACGCCTCGTGAGTTAGATTATGCTCGCCGATTAACTCGTTGAACGACTCCGCAAGCTCGACGGGATTAAGGTCTTGGCGCTGGATATTTTCAATCAGCGCGAGTTCGCGGAGTTTGGAGTAGTTAATATCGGCTACTATGGCGCGTATCGTGCTTAATCCCGCCAATTTGGAGGCTTTCAAGCGCCGCTCGCCCGCGATCAGAACGAATTTGCCGTCCTTTTCAAAAACGACGATCGGCTGCAAAAGCCCGTGCTGTTTTATCGACGCGCCAAGATCGGCTAACGCCTCGTCGTCAAAGCGTTTGCGCGGTTGAAACGGGTTTGGCTGTATCTCGTCGATCTCCAAAATTAGCACCGATTCGGTATTGCCGCGAATGTCCGCCGCGTACGCCTCTTCGACCTCGTCCAAAATCGCGCCGATTCCGCGCCCTAGCGTCGCCCGTTTAGCCAACTCTCGCCCCCAAGATCGCGCCGGCCAGATTTTGATAAGCAAAAGAGCCTACGGATTTCACGTCGTATAAAATCACGGGTTTGCCAAAACTAGGCGATTCCGCAAGTTTGACGTTGCGCGGGATATATATGTAATCCTCGCCCTCGTCGTCTTCGCCGATCACGGGGAAAAGTTGCGTCGGATAATGCTCTTTAAGCTCGCTGAAAACCTGTTTGGACAGATTGTTATTGGAGCTGTACATCGTCGGCAAAAACCCGCGAACGCGCAAAGACGGATTGATCGTTTTTTTGATCATCTTCACCGTGTTAAACAGTTGCGCCAAACCTTCCATAGCGAAGTATTCGCATTGTATCGGGATAATCACGCTGTCGGCGGCGCATAAAGCGTTGATAGTAATCAGCCCTAAAGTCGGCGGCGTGTCGATAATCAAATAGTCGTAATCGTCTCGCGAAGGTTTGATCTTCTCTTTGAGCGCAAGCTCTTTTTGCGCGTATTCTTTGGAGTAAAGCTCCTTTTCGAGTCCCACCAGACCGATATTGGAAGGCGCGATGTCAAGGTTGTTTAGTTGCGTTTTGAGGATAATGTCTCGCAACTCTTTCGCGCCGCGCAGAACGTGGTAGATATTGTACTCGTAAGCGTTTCTGCGAAAACCAAAGTGGCTTGTGGCGTTAGCTTGCGGATCGGCGTCGATTAGCAACACGCGCTTTTCGGCGACCGCAAGAGACGCGGCTAAATTGACGGCGGTTGTCGTTTTACCGACTCCGCCCTTTTGATTGGCTATGGCAATTACTTCACTCATCGCTGACTAAACACCCTTTCTTCCCCAACGCGAACCGATCCGTCGGCTTCCAACACGGCGTCTTTAAGAGCAAAGACCCTCGCGTCCGAATGAACTTGATAGGCTTGAGACAAAGGGTATTCTAATCTGTATCGGCTAAAAACTTCGCCCCATTTTTCAGCGCCTTGCGCTTTTTGCAGAAATTTTTTCAGCGTTTTTGGCGGTTCTAAAGCTATGTCGATCGCCCCGAAAGCCGCGTCGGGACTGATTACGTTGATTCCGACGCCGCACACGATCGCCCTGCCGAATATTTTTGTGATCGCGCCGCCGATTTTTTTGTTTGAGATGTAAAAATCGTTTGGCCATTTGAGCCATACTTGCGATCCGAGCGAATTAAGCGTCTCTTTGAAAAGAAATCCGAAGTACAGCGAGGCGCTTTGCGGCGGCAGATCGTTTGGCAGCGCGTCTAGCTTCATGGCAAAAGAAAACGCCAAATTGCCCTCTAATCCGCGCCAATCGTTACCGCGACTGCCCACGCCGTTCGTTTGGTTAAGCGTCCAGACACAAATCGGAGGCTCTAATTTGCCGTTTTTAACCGCCTCTTCCAGCAACGTCTGCGTCGACGCGGCGCTTTCAAGATAGCAAATCTCCAACTTTGAGCCTCCTTCCGTTTATATAATCCAGCGCGCTCATGGCGTTTTTGCCGCTTGGTCGCGCCCGCGCAATCCTAACCGCGCCCTCTTTGCAGGCGACCGTAACCGCGCCGTTTGGCTTGTCGATAGCTATGATCGTTCCCGCTTCGCCTTGCGCGTTTAGCGCCTCCAAATCCAGCAACGTCAAACCGCTTTCAAGGTATACGCCAGGCCAGCCGTAATACGCCCTGAAAGCGCGATCAATCGCCAAAGCCGATCGGTTAAAATCGATTAGCCCGTCCTCTTTTTTGACTTTTTTGACCAAACTTGCGTCGCACGAATTTTGCGGCGTAAATTCAAGCGTTTCATATCTTTTCAAAGCGTTAAGGATTAGTTTCGCGCCCGTTTTGGCGAGGGCGATCGTTAGCGTTTCCAAATTGCGGCGAGAGCTTTTAACCAGCGAAAAACCCGCGATCTCGCCGCTATCTAGCGCTTTGCGAACCCTCATAAGCGTAAGCCCTGTTAATTGATCGCCGTTTAACAGCGCCGCTTGAATCGGCGAAGCGCCGCGATATTTGGGCAGTAGCGAAGCGTGCAAATTTAAGCAGGGCGCGATAGCCAAAATTTGATCGCTAATCATCTGTCCGTAAGCCGCGACGACGATCAAATCGGGCTTTAACGCCGCGAGATCGTTTGCTATATCGTCGAGTTTGCGCGGTTGCGCGATCGGAAGCGAAAGTTTTAGCGCCGTTTCTTTCACGATTGGCGCGCTTAACGTTCGATTTCTGCCCGAAGGCTTATCCTCTTGCGTAACAACAAGCGCGATCTCAACGCCGCTATTAGCCAGATCTTCTAATATGATCGCCGCGTATTTTGGCGCGCCCATAAAAATTATTCGGCGCAAAAGAGCGTTCCTTTTTCATAAGCGCCCGTTTTCAGAAAGTTTCTTGCGTGCGTCAAATCAAATCCGCTGGCTAAAAACATACTTTTGCCGCGCTTTAGCAAAAAATCGGCGGCTTTGAGCTTGGTTACGATCCCGCCCGTGGCGAATTTGTCGGCGGGCGTCGCGCTTTGCTCTAGCGCTTCGCTTGGAACGTAGCTCACCCTTGAAAACATTTTGGCGTTCGGATCGCTTCTTGGATTGCCGTCGTAATAGCCGTCCACGTCGGTTAAAACGACCAATATGTCCGCGTCGAAGAAAAACGCCGCTTTCGCCGAAAGTTGATCGTTATCGCCGCGTAGCAACTCGTCGATTGCGACCGTGTCGTTTTCGTTGATAATTGGCAGTATTTTATGCGCCAAAAGCGTGTTGAGCGCGATCTTGGCGTTTTCCGATCGGCTGAAGTTTTCAAAGTCGTCTTTTGCGATCAGAATCTGCGCGACGATAATGCCGCGCCGCTTGAACAGCTCCGCGTATATATTCATTAGCGCCGCCTGCCCGACCGCCGCGAGAGCCTGCCGCTCCGGCGTTTTTTTGTTTGAAAGCGAAGGAACGACGCTATGTCCCGCCGCAACCGCGCCGCTTGTTACCAAAATTAGCTCGTTACCCTCGTAAAACTCGCTTAAAAAATCTACGATCACGCCCATTCGATCGCGCGATAAAACGCCGTTGTCGCACAGCGTGGAGCTTCCGACTTTAACCGCGATTCGCATTTTTCGCCCGATCGATCAGCTTGTCGAGTTTGAAAACAAGATCTTTTAAGTTGTAGCCGCTTACCGCGCTAATCGGCAGATAGAAAGTTTCGTCGTCCTCGTAAGATTCAAAGCCTTGCTCGTCTTGTTTTGGCTTTAGTTTTTTAGCTTTGAAATACTCGGCGATCTTAGCTTTCGCCGCGCTCGGATCGGCGTCGGTTCGCGTAAATACGATCGCTCTTGATCGCCCGTAAAGTTCCTCGCTGTATTTTTTAAGCTCCGCAAGCAGTTTTTCTTGTTGTTCCGCGATTGACAAAACGCCCTGCGTATCCAGCGCAAACAGCAAAACTCTAGTCCGCTCGATATGGCGCAAAAACTCCAGCCCAAGCCCCCTGCCTTCGCTTGCGCCCTCTATAACGCCCGGAATATCGGCTAACGTAAAATCCTTGTACTCGCCTACGCGAACGACGCCCAAATGCGGCGTAAGCGTGGTGAAAGCGTAATCCGCGATTTCGGGCTTGGCGTGGCTAACCGCGCTGATTAGCGTGCTTTTGCCCACGTTTGGAAAGCCCACCAAACCCGCGTCCGCGATGAGTTTAAGCTCCAGACGAATCTCGCGAGTCTCGCCGTCTATGCCGCGTTGGGCAAAAGTCGGACGCTGATTTGTCGAGGATTTGAAATGAACGTTGCCTTGACCGCCTTTGCCGCCTTTTAAGAAAACGACGCGATCGCCTACGTTGGTCAAATCCAGCAGTTTTTCGTCGGTTTTCGCGTCGAAAACCTGCGCGCCGGGCGGCACGGACAACGCCAGATCTTCGCCGCTTGCGCCCGTTTTGTTGCGCGATCCGCCCGCCGCGCCGTTTTGCGCCTTATAAACGCGCTTGCCGCGATAACGCGAAAGCGTGTCCGCGTTTGGATCTACCACAAAAACTAGATCGCCGCCCTTGCCGCCGTCCCCGCCGTCGGGACCGCCCTGCGGCACAAATTTTTCGCGCCTGAAGCTGACGCAACCCGCGCCGCCTTTACCTGAGGCGACTGTAATCTCCACTCGATCGATAAACATTCCAAACCTAGCGATTTTTGTAAAAAGTCGCGTATTTTATTCAATCCGCGCTTGACGCGGCGACAAGACGCGCTCAAATC
>JAISMA010000246.1 GCA_031276985.1 Helicobacteraceae bacterium
AATACCACGACGCGATCAAAGCAAAGGCGCTAGGAATCGGCGCGATCGACGCGGGACACTACGAAACGGAGCGGTTTTTCGGCGAGGCGCTGCGGCGCGAACTGAAAGAAAAGGGCATAGACGCTATAATCGCGCCTTCGCAAAATCCATTTTCCGACGGAACACGATGAACAAACACCTAAAGCAACTGATAGACCTAAGCCGTTTTGACAAAGCGATCGACGATTTTTCCGTCGAGGAATCCAAAATCAACGGCACGCTAAACGCGCTGTTTGAGGAGCAAAAAAATTCCGCGTCCGCGATCGAGGAGCTGGAAGCGGACATCGTCGATGAGCGCAACAAGATCGCCAAAAACGAAACGCATTTGGCGGAACTCTCCGCAAAATTGGCAAACCACAGCAAACGCGGCGCCGATCTAAAGAGCGAAAAAGAGATTAGGGCGCACCAGCTTGAAGATGAGATCGCCAGAGAACAGATCAACTTTATCAACGGCGAGATCGAGCGGTTGCAACAGATCGAGCAGAGCAAAAGCGATCTGATCGAGCAGAAAAAAGCGCGAATCGCTGAAATCGACGGCAAGATCGAAGCGGCAAAACAGGCAAACAAGGAAGCGCTGAACGCGCTTGATGAGCGCCGAAAAAGCGTGGCGTTACAAAAAGAGCAACTTGTCGCGGAAATTCCGCAAAAGGTGTTCAAGTTTTACGAAAAAATTCGTCGCTGGGCGGGCGATCGCACCGTCGTTCCCGTCAAAAAGCAAGCCTGCTACGGCTGTTTTATGAAAATCAGCGATAAAGTCTATGGCGAGGTGATCGCTTCGCAAGAGATCGTAACCTGCCCCAACTGCGGTTGCATTCTGTACATAGAAGAAAGCGCGTTGCCGCCTCAAGAAGCGGCATAACGGCGGGTTCGGCAAATGGCAAAGCCGCCGTAATGTTTGATCGCCTCTATCTCCTTGCGTCGTGGCTTGGCTGGTTTGTCGCGTTGATTGCGCTGTCGATCGCCGCGCTTTTTAAGCCAAATCTTCGCGCCGTTGTCCTTCGTCGGCTACTGCTGATCGGCAATTTGCCATTTACGCAAAGCGGCGTGTGGATTCACTGCGCTAGTTTTGGCGAGGCGCGCGCTATTGAGCCTATCATCAAGAGCCTGCCGCCAACTATGCCGATCAACATCACGGTCGCCACAAAGAGCGGTTTTGACGAGGTCAAACGGCGCTATACGCAAGCACAGGCGCGTTTTTTGCCCTTTGAAAACTTTCTGCCGTTTTGGATTCGGCGGCAGGATACGCTGATCGTCTTCGACGCGGAGCTGTGGTTCGCGCTGTTTGCCTACGCCAAAAAATGCGGCGCGACGACTATGCTTATCAACGCCCGCGTTCCCGCAAACAGGCTGGGGCGATACCGCCGTTTGCGTTGGTTTTACAGGCGCGTGTTTCGCAAAATCGATTTTATCTACGCGCAAAGCGACGCCGATCGCGATCGGCTAATCGCGCTAGACGCAAAAAATGCGCTGACGCTTGGCAATATCAAGTTGCTGCAACAGCCGCAAACGACGCGCAATTTCGCCAAGCCAAACGCGCTTACGATCGTCGCGGCAAGCACGCACGAGGGCGAGGAGGCGCTGATCTTGCGCGCGTGGATCAAAAGCGCGATCGGCGGACGGCTGTTTATCGTTCCTAGACACCCCGAACGTTTTGACGCGGTTTGGAAGGAGATTTTGACAATCGCCAAAGAGGGCGACGGCTCAAATGCCCTTAGCGCGGCGAGGTTTAGCGAATTAAACGCGCTGGGCGATGCGAAAATAACGCTGATCGACGCTATGGGATTGTTGATTGACCTCTACGCGATCGCCGATATTGTCGCGCTTGGCGGCGCGTTTGCGCCAAAGGGCGGACACAATCCGATTGAAGCGGCGCATTTTGGCGCGAGAATTATCACGGGCGAACATATTTTTCATCAAAAAGCGCTGTTTGCGGAGATTAGCGGCGCGATTTTTTCTTCCAGCGAGCGACTTGCGGAATCCTTGAAACAGGCGCTAACCGCGCCAAAAACCGCGATCAAAGGCGCGGTTGATCGCGAAGCGTTTGAATCGGCGCTCAAAAATGTTTGCTGAAACGCTTGGCGCGATCGCGCTGAAGACCAAAATTACGCCAAACGCGCAAAAAGATATGATCGCGGGCGTTCAAAACGGCGAGCTTGCGATCAAAATCAACGCCGCGCCCGAAAACGGCAAGGCAAACGCGGCGCTAATCGCTTTTATGGCAAAAACGCTTAAAATTGCAAAAAGCGATATAGCGATCGTTCGCGGCGAAACGAGCAGACGGAAGGTTTTGCGCCTGCCAAATTCGCCCCAAACGCGCGCGAAACTTGAAGAGATCGCCAACATTTACGCAAAGGATTCTTGATGAAAAGCCTGTTTTTTGCCATTTTTGCCCTGATATTGTCGACAGCCGCTTGCGCCGCCGAATCGCCGCCCGCGGTTAGAGTATACAGAGATCATTTTGCCTGCGCGCGCGAAACGTGGCTACGCGATACGTTTGAGTTTGCGGCAAAGAGCGATCGCGTTAGCATGGCGAGTTATCTGGCGATGAAGCGGTGCTTTAGGACGCTTGACGCGAGAGCCTATATTTTGACGATTAAAAGCGACGCGGCGCAAATCCTCGCGCGCGGCAGAAAAATATGGGTTCCCTCCGCCGCCGTTAAACTCGACTAACCGCCTTCCGTCTCGCGCCGTCGCGCAGTTCTCAAGCGCCCGCCGAGATCGAGTTCTCTCGTCATATATGCGACGAAGCGACGGACCGCTTGCTGGCGTACGTCGCGGAGGAAGGCGGCGCAAAGATGCGGTCGTCATACCCGCGCCGCTCCCGTCATTCTGCGCGTAGTCGCAGAATCTAGCGTTTAAGACGCGCGACACAAGCGCCAATCGCAAAGTCTTTAACTTTCTTTTTTTGGATTCTCGCCTTCATTTGCGCCTCGCGCCGCGAGATAGCGGCGGATGCAAGGCGGGAACGCGAAGCAGTACCGGCGCGAATTATCCCGCGACTTCTCCCACGCCGAGAGCTTTTTTCATCTCGTCTATGTTTGATGCGTACTTAAGCGCGTTTTCTCTGCTGATCTCGCCCGCTCGAAACGCTTTTATTAGCTCTTGCGCCTGCGTCTGCATTTTGGTTTGCGTCTGCCCAATCTGCATTGTGGAGTAGATTTGGTGTAGCTTGTCCTCGCGGATTAGGTTGGCGATCGCGGGAACATTGACCATAATCTCAAAAATCGCCTTTCGTCCGCCGCCTAATTTCGGCATAAGCACCTGCGAAACCACGCCCAAAAGCCCCATTGAAAGCTGCGTGCGAATCAACGCCTGTTCGTCGGTTGGAAAAACGTTGATAATACGGCTAATCGTCTGCGGAGCGGAGTTGGTGTGAAGCGTACCAAACACCAAGTGTCCCGTTTCGGCGGCGGTAAGCGCGGTGCGAATCGTAATCACGTCGCGCATTTCGCCCACGAGGACGACATCCGGATCTTGACGTAGCGAGTATTTCAACGCCTCGGAGAAGCTATGAGTATCCTCGCCTATGCTTCTGTGCGAAATAACGCATGTGCCGTGCGGATGCACAAACTCGACGGGGTCTTCGATCGTGATTATGTGCCCTTTTTCCGTGTTATTTATCTCGTGTACAAGCGCCGCGAGAGTGGTCGTTTTACCGCTGCCGGTAGGACCAGTAACGAGAATCAGCCCTTTTTGGCGCTTGATTAAATCCTTTAGCATTATCGGCAGGTTCAAACTTTCGATCGTTGGAATCTCCGTGGGGATCACGCGAAACGACGCCGCTACGTTGTGGCGCTCGTAGTAGTAGTTGGCGCGAAAACGCCCGATCGTCGGCATTTCTAGCGCGAAGTCAAGCTCTTTGGCTTCCTCAAACTTTTTCTTTTGCGAATCCGTTAAAACCGAATAGCACATAGTCTGAACCGCGTTGCGATCGAGTTTAGGCAAATCAAGCGGCGTCATTATCGAGTGAATTCGCACCTGCGGCTCCGTACCAACCACCAAGTGCAAGTCGCTCGCGTCGTGCGCGATCACCGTTTTTAAGAGCTGATCAAGGCTCAAATCGTTTAATTCCATACTCTGACTCCCTTTTGTTGAGTTTAGTTTACGACCCTAGGCGTAATAAAACATTCGCCGTCCGCTTTAGGCGCGCGCTTGATCAAATCCTCAAAAACGGCGCGATCTTCGCTAGGCTCGTCGGCGCGAAGCCTCGCATGCGCGTTAAAAAGCGCGGAAAGCGCGTCGATGCGGCTTGTGTCAAGCTCGTTTAGCTTCTCCACGAAGTTAAGAATTTCGCTCAGGCTTTGCTTGGCGGCTTCGCGTTTGTCGGGCGCGATCGTTAGCCGCGAAAGCGTCTCCAAACGATCCAGCAACTTATCGTCAATGACCATCGTGTTCCTTATCGCAAATAATCCAGCGTAGCTTTGCTTGAAATCGTCATTTTCGCTCTTCGGGCGACGCGCTCGCCGTCCCTTGCAAATAATCCAGCAACGCTTTGCTTGAAATTATAGTCGGATCATAGCGAACAAATAGTTTTTCGGCGCGATAGCACTCGATTACGCCGCGATATTTTTCAATAGTCTCCCGTTTCAAAGTCGGCGAAAATTCGATCGCGATAGTTTTCGTGCGGCGCGGATTGTCTATGCCAAAGGTCAGCGCCAGCCACGCCGCGCAGAGCGCGCACAGCAAAATTGCCAACGCGGGCAATCCGTAATCGCCGTAAATAAAGCCCGCAATCGCGCCGCCTGCAAAAACGCCGCTAAATTGACAAGCATTGAACGCGCCAAGCGCCGATCCGCGCTCGTCGGCGCGGGCAAATTTCGTCGCGCTCGATTGCATTAGCGGCTCAAGCGTGTTAAGCCCCACGAAAAGCGTCATCACCCAAAACACGAAACTTTTCGGATAGATCGCAATCAGAATAAAAGTCGCGATCAAAATAACCACGCCGATTAGCATAACCGTCTTAACCGCGCCCAGCTTTTCGCCCACGCCCGTTCCGATTCCCATAGCCAAAACGCCGCACAACAGCGCGGGCAGATATACGCGCCAAAGCGTGTCCAGCGCGAATCCATCGTGCTGCGTCAAAACCATTGGAATCATAAAAAACGAAGCGGTCATCACAAAGCTATGCAAAAACATCGCCGCATTCAGTCGCCGCAAATTGCGATTGGCTAATATGCGGCGTATCTTGCCGCCTTCGATAGGCTCAATCGGCGCGATCTTCGGAGGTTTAGGCGCAATCGCCAACAGAAAAAGCGCGGGAAAAACAAGCGCGAAGCTAACCCAAAACAACGAAGAAACGCCGAATTTCGCGCCCGCAAGCGGTCCCACAAGCAACGCGACGATGAAGCTACAGGCAATCGACATGCCCATTAACGCCATCGCTTTGGATCGATTCTCTTCGCTTGTCAGATCGCCGATCGTGGCGGTTATAACGGCGCTCACCGCGCCCGCGCCCTGAATAAACCGCCCTATTATCAACGCGATCGCGTCGGTCGCCAACGCGCACGTCGCCGATCCGACGGCAAAAACGCACATGCCGATCGCGATCATCTTTTTGCGCCCAAACCGATCGCTTAACGCGCCGAATGGATACTGAAAGATCATCTGCATTAAAGCGTAGCCGCCCACGGCAAGCCCCGCCAAAAAAGAGGTGCCGCCCTTTAGGTTCGCCGCGTCGATCGCGAGTATCGGCAACACCAGAAAAAGCCCGAAAAACCTCAACGCCAAAATCGCGCACAGATATAAAATAGGTTTAATAACTAATCCTTAGCATTTGAAGCTATGATCATATATGATCCGTCATTATGCGACTAATTTTAGCTTCGTCAAACAAACACAAAGCAAGCGAGATCGCCGCGCTGCTTGCGCCTTGCGAAGTAACGCCTTATTCGGAATTGATCGCGCCGATCGCAATCGACGAAAACGGCGAAAGTTTCGCGCAAAACGCGCT
>JAISMA010000061.1 GCA_031276985.1 Helicobacteraceae bacterium
GCGCGTAGAGCGAATTTACCGCTTTGATATATTCTTTTATATGTTTAATCCGCTCCAATGGGTTGATCTCCTTAGTTTGCGTAACGGGTTTTTGTCGCCTCTGAAAAGCAATGTTAGCAGATCGCAAAAAGTTGCGCGACGCGCGCGGCTTCGGCGGCGGCGCGTTCGACTACCGCGCCTGTACGCGATTGTCTTTTTTCGCATAGATCGCCGAAGGTTTGCGGCGCGCGATCTTGCGATCCGTCGTCGATAAAAACAAACTCGACGCTAACGTCCGATTTTTCAAACTCTTTGGCGATCGCGCAAACTTCCTCGTAAAAAAGCGGGATCGTCGCCTCTTCGTTGTAGCGGGGCGCGACTACGCGCTAGATTTTTGCTTTAACGCATTTTCGATAAAAGCCAAGATCGCGCGATTTGGATTTTGCAAACGACTGGTAAATTCAGGGTGAAATTGCACTGCGACAAACCAAGGATGATCGCGTAATTCTATCGCTTCGATCAAACCTTTTGCTTCGCCGCTTACGATCAATCCCGCCTCTTCGCACGCCTCGCGGTATTTGCCGTTTGCCTCGTAGCGATGACGATGTCTTTCATAGATTTTTTCCGCGCCGCCGTACGCTTTTGCCAAGCGCGTTCCCGCCTTGACGTTACACTCGTATTCGCCAAGCCGCATAGTGCCGCCAAGCGGACCTTGATGAGTGCGAATCTGCTTGCCGCCGCTTTGATCGATAAACTCGTCGATCAGATAGACGATCGGCTCTGTTGTATTTGCGTTAAACTCCTGCGAATCGGCGTTTTTGATATGCAGTTTATTTCGCGCAAATTCAATTAGCGCCAACTGCAAACCAAGACAAATTCCCAAAAACACCTTACCGTTTTCTCTGGCGTATTTGATCGCTTTGATCTTGCCCTCGACCCCGCGCGATCCAAAGCCGCCCGGCACCAATACCGCGTCGCATTTTTCAAGCGTTTTTTGCGCGTCCTCGCTTTCAAACGCTTCGCTGTCGATCCATTTTAATTTTACTTTCGCGTCGTTGTGCGCGCCCGCGTGAATCAAAGCCTCAAGCAGCGATTTGTAGCTCTCTTTTAGCTCCAGATATTTGCCCACAAAAGCCACGACGACCTCTCGCGAAGGCTCTAAAATGCGCTTGACCAGCTTTTTCCATTCGCGCAGATCGGGCTTTAGATCGCTTAATTCAAAACTTTTGGCGATTGGCTTAAGCAGTCCGTCTTCGTAAAATTTCAGCGGCATTTCATAGACGCTTTTCGCGTCGATCGCCTCTATAACGCTGTCCGCCTCCACGTCGCAGGCTTCGCTTAATTTTCGCTTCATCTCTTTTGGAATAGGTTTTTCGCTTCGCAACACGAGCATATCGGGCGCTATGCCTATGCGCCGAAGCTCCTGAACCGAGTGTTGCGTCGGCTTGGTTTTCAATTCGTCGGCTACGGCTAAATACGGCACTAAAGTTACGTGGATATTGAAAACTTTACTTTTTAATCTGTGCTTAAGCTGTCTGATCGCCTCGTAAAACGGCAACCCTTCTATATCGCCCACCGTGCCGCCAAGCTCCACCACAAGCGCGTCGAGATCTTTGCCCGCCGCCTTGATTCGCCTGATAATTTCGTCGGTGATATGCGGAACGACCTGAATCGTTTTGCCAAGATAATCGCCGCGCCGCTCTTTTTCAATGACGGTTTGATAGACCTGTCCCGTAGTGAAATTGTTGCGTTTTGAAAGCGTCGCGTCGATAAACCTCTCGTAATGCCCAAGATCGAGATCGGTCTCGCCGCCGTCGGCGGTAACGAAAACCTCGCCGTGTTCTAGCGGACTCATCGTGCCTGGGTCTACGTTGATGTATGGATCGATTTTGAGCATCGACACTTTTAGGCTGGAGTTTCTAAGCAGCGCCGCGACGCTCGCGCTGGTAACTCCTTTGCCAAGACTTGAAAGCACGCCGCCCGTTACAACGATGTAATTGGTCATTTTTAGCCTAAAGCGCAAATTTAGCCGTCGGAGTTAGCGATTTTAGCCTACGCGCGATTAAGCCGCCAAAAGCTAACATACGCCCGCCAAAACTCGAAACCATTCGGGTAAAACTAGGTCGGAAAGCGGGTGATTTTTAGTGCCGGGAGTCAAAGTAAAAGACAATGAATCCTTTGAGGAAGCCTATCGACGCTTCAAAAAACAAGTCGATCGCAATCTGATCGTAACCGAAGCCAGAGCGCGCAAAAACTTCGAATCCAACGTGGAAAAGAAGAAAAAACGCAAGATCGCTTCGCGCAAAAAGCAGCTTAAACGGCTGTCCATGATGCGCCGCTACGAATCTCGCCTCTAATCGGCGTTCGGGCTAAAGTTCGCTTTAGCCCGAATTGGCGCAAACCGCATCGGCGCTAAAATAATCCCTCGACAACGCAAAGTATTCGCAAGGCTTACGGATGGATAATTTAATATATTTTAGTTACCGCGTTTTACGCGCCGCGTTAAAAATTACGCCCGATTTTATCGTGAAAATATCGGCGTTTTGTTTGGCGCGGTTAGCCTATTATATCGATCGCAAACACACGAATATCATTCATAAAAATTTAGCCTTTTTTTTGGGCGACCGCTACGATCTGGCGAAGCGAAAAAAGATAGCCAAAGCGGTTTATTATCGATTTTTGATATATTTGTTTGATATATTAAGTTTTCGCGCTAGAAACGCGGACGAATTAAAAGCGATCGTTAGCGCGGAAAACGAGGAGATATTATTAAACGCGATTAGTAGCGGCGAAAAGATTATCTTATTAACGGGACATTACGGATATTGGGAGCTGATCGCGCAGTATCTGTGCGCGGTTCATCGCCCGTTTGTAACAATCGCGCAAAAACTGCGAAATTCTCCGAAACTCTCCGCTCAATTAAAACGCTACAGAGAACGTTCGGGGGTTGAGGTTATCGAAAAAAAAGGCGCTATGCGATCGATCGCAAGAGCGCTAAAAGAGGGAAAGATCGTGGGATTTTTGCCCGATCAATCGACGCAAATCGGCGTAAAAGCCAAACTGTTTGGCAAAGAGCTAACATGGCTGGATAGCGCCTCTAGGCTCGCTAGGCAATTTGGCGCGATCGTGATTCCATGCTACATAACCACCGACGATTTCAAAAAGTATTCGCTGTTTTTTTTAGAACCTCTGCGAGGCGATCAAAACGCCGAAAAAGAGGCGGATATAAAACGCATGGTCGCGCAAGAAGCGCTTAGTTTGCAAAAAGCGATTGAGCGTAATCCCGAAGAGTATTTCTGGTTTCACAAGCGAATGAAACGGGAGATTGAAGGCTTTTACGATTAGGCGCTCATGCCTTGCGGATAACCGAAACTATCGACAAAGAGTTTTTGCAAGCCGTCCAATCTTTTTTTGTGGCGAAAAAACTCCGTTTTTATTAACGCGATCCGATCGGCTTGCGCCGCTTTGCGATCGGCGTTAAACGACACGCGGTTTCCGTCGAATCTTTGCGCGTCTTCGCTAACCGATACTATTTCAATCGCGCTCTGTTTTTTCATAATCCATAACAACACGGAGCATAACGCGCTTTTTTGATTGTGTTCGGCGCTAAAAAGCGCTTTGCCGTCTTGCAGTTTTTCAAGCGTTAATTTGCCCTCGTTTTCAACGATTATCGCGCGCTCGCCGTCGACTAAAATCGTAAGTATCATATTATCAAGCGCGTTTTGCTCCAGATGAAACAGCAACAAACCCCATTTATAAAGCAAAAAAGTCAATGCGACAAGCTCAATCAAAAAGTCGTAAAACGCCGCTTTTTTAGCGTCGTTTTCGCCGCGAAGCAAATGCGCGTTTAGCGCGGCTATTAGCGCGGGCGTTTGCGCGTTCAAGCCTTTGGCGGCAAGCTCCGCGTAACTTTTGCCAAGCGCGAAATCGCTCTCGTTTTGATCAAGCGTTTTAAGCGTTTCGTATTTCATCGGGCGCATTCTACAAAATTGGGTATATTTGCGCTTTCAAACTAGGAGCTTTTTTGGATTTGGCGATTGAAACGTTAAAAGAGCTTATCGCGTGTCCTAGCGTTACGCCGCGCGAGGCGGGCGCGTTTGCGGTCGTTCAAAACGCCGCGCCCGATTTTGCCGCCGAGCGAATCGATATTAACGGCGTATCCAACCTGTTGCTAACGCGAAACGGCGGCTTTGACGCGCCGCGTTTGTGCTTCGCGGGACATATCGACGTCGTTCCAAGCGGCGAAGGGTGGTTTAGCGATCCGTTCGCGCCCACAGAAAAAGACGGGCGCGTGTTCGGGCGCGGCGCGCAGGATATGAAAGCGGGAGTCGCCGCGTTCGTCGCCGCGTGCGCGAAAACGCCGTACAAAGGCAGGCTTTCCATTCTCTTGACAAGCGACGAGGAAGGCGACGCGATTTGGGGGACAAAAGCGGTTCTGGAACGGCTTAAAGAGCGCGGCGATCTGCCCGATTTCGCAATCGTCGCCGAGCCTACGAGCGAAGAGGTTTTCGGCGATACGATCAAAATCGGCAGACGCGGCTCAATCAACGGAACGCTTACAATCGCGGGCAAAAGCGGACACGTCGCGTATCCCGAAAAACTCGACAATCCTATCGACAAAATCGCGCGCGTTTTGCCTCTTTTAAGCGGGGCGCGGCTTGATGCGGGCGACGAGTTTTTCGCGCCGTCGCGTCTGATCTTTAGCGACGTTCGCGGCGGCTACGAAAAAACCAATCTCACGCCAAGCGCCGTAAAACTCATGTTTAACGTACGCAACCGCCCGCAAACGGACGAAAAAGCGATCAAGGTTTTCATTGAAAACGCGCTGAAAAAAGCCTCGATCGGCGAGTACGAAATCGCCCTCAAAACAAGCGCGCTTGCGTTTATCGCGCGCGATGAAAGGCTGATCGGCGCTTTAAGCAACGCGATCGCGGCGCAAACGGGCGCGACGCCAAAGCTATCGACGGGCGGCGGAACGAGCGACGCGAGATTTTTCGCCGCGCATAACGTGCCCGTCGCGGAATTCGGCGTAAGAAACGATCTTATCCACGCGCCGAACGAGAGCGTCTCAATCGCGGAAGTTAAAAGTCTGACGCTGGTTTTTTGCGATCTCATAACGCGAATCGGCGCAATCGACCGCGCGGCGTAAGCGATGAAAAAAATAGCCGTGAGCGTAGGCGATCTAAACGGAATCGGTTTTGAGATCGCGCTTAGATCGCACCGCTTGATACAATCGCTGTGCGAGCCTGTCTACTGCGTCTCTAAAGCAAACGCGAAAAACGCCGCCGACGCGCTTGGCTTGGAGCTTTGCGACGACTTTAACTGCGCGGGCGACGAAGCTGAAGTCGCCATTAAATGCGGTCAAATTGACGCGGCGGCGGGCGCGGCGAGTTTTGAAAGTTTTGTTCAAGCGGTCGATTTGACGGCAAGCGCTAAAACGACGGCGATCGTAACGCTGCCCATAAACAAAGCCGCGTGGCTGGCGGCTGGAATACATTACAAAGGACATACCGACTACCTTCGGGATCGCTTTGGCGGCGATTTGATTATGGCGCTTGGCTGTCCTAAACGTTACGTCGCGCTATACACCGATCATATTCCGTTGCGCGAAGTCGCCGCGCAAATCGCGCTTGAGCCGTTAAGCGAGTTTTTGATTCGCCTTTATCGACTCGCGCAAATCGCGCCGATTGGCGTTTTGGGTTTGAATCCGCATAGCGGAGATCGCGGCGCGATCGGAGACGAGGACGCGATTATCGAGCGGACGATCGACGTAGCGAACGAAGCGCTAAAACGCCGCGTTTTCGAGGGCGCGATCGTTCCCGACGCGGCGTTTACTCCGCAGGCGCTAACGCGCTATCGCCTCGTTGCCGCGATGTATCACGATCAGGGTTTGACGGCGCTAAAAGCGCTTTTTTTCGACGAGTCGATCAACGTAACGCTAGGGCTTCCTTTCGCCAGAACAAGCGTCGATCACGGCACGGCTTTCGACATAGCTTACAAAAATAAAAACCCGTCGTTAATCAGCTA
>JAISMA010000063.1 GCA_031276985.1 Helicobacteraceae bacterium
GCGCGTAGAGCGAATTTACCGCTTTGATATATTCTTTTATATGTTTAATCCGCTCCAATGGGTTGATCTCCTTAGTTTGCGTAACGGGTTTTTGTCGCCTCTGAAAAGCAATGTTAGCAAAATCAACCGCGACGGATTGGCTAGACGGGTTTTTGGCGCGTCGGTAACGGCTGGCGAGCGTAATCGAGCGCAAACGGCGGGATTTAATGTTTGCGTTAAATAAAGTCTGATATACTTTTGCTTTTTCGGGGGAGAAAATAGGTGGATATTCTAAGCTGGATAAGCGATCCGCAGGCGTGGATAGCGCTGGCGACTTTGACTGTTCTTGAGATAGTTTTGGGCATTGACAATATCATTTTTATCGCTATTTTGGTGGGCAAACTGCCTCGTGAAAAGCGGCAAAAAGCGATGACTTTGGGGCTTTCTCTGGCTATGGGAACGCGGATTTTGCTACTGCTTTCGCTCTTTTGGATAATGAAACTCACAACGCCGCTTTTTACGCTTTTTGAGCATGGATTTTCGGGGCGCGATCTGATACTGCTTTTGGGCGGGCTGTTTTTGATAGCAAAATCCACGCTAGAGATTCATCACAGCATTGATCCAGACGAAAAGAAAGACAAAAACGACGTTGGCGCGGCGGATGCGGCGAAAGGCTTTATGGGGATTTTGGCGCAAATTGCGTTGCTTGACGTCATATTTTCTCTTGATTCGGTCATTACAGCCGTTGGAATGGCAAATCAGATAGAGGTTATGATACTTGCGGTCGTGATTGCCGTGCTTGTTATGATGCTGGCTTCAAAAAGCATAAGCGATTTTATAGACAAACACCCGACTTTGAAGATGATGGCGTTGGCGTTTTTGATACTTGTG
Organism: Helicobacteraceae bacterium; assembly: GCA_031276985.1. Taxonomy (GTDB): domain Bacteria; phylum Campylobacterota; class Campylobacteria; order Campylobacterales; family SZUA-545; genus JAIRNH01. Next base: position 871 of record JAISMA010000063.1, read on the forward strand.
GGCGTTGCTCTGGTGGGCGACGGTTTGGGATTTCACATACCGAAGGGCTATATTTATTTTGCTATGGCTTTCGCGCTGGCGGTGGAATCGTTGAATATCTGCGCGAAATCAAAGCACAAGAAAAAGTAAGCCGAAAATAAGCGTGAAACGACGACTGCGATCGCCGATTACGATCAAGCGATCGGGTTCTTTAACTTTTTGTTTTTAGATTCTGCAACTAAGCGCAGAATGACGGGAGGGACGCGGAAATGACGAGATTGCGCGGGAATGACGCGAGACGGGACGGTTTAACGCTTTTGCAATCCCTCGCGTTATCGACGGTTACGTTTTGCAAGAGTTCGATTTATTGCGTCATTCTGCGCTTAGTTGCAGAATCTAAAAACAAAAAGTCAAAGCCTTTACATTTGGCAACTGATCTGCGATTGTCTTAAATGCTGGATTCTGCGACTACGCGCAGAATGATAGGATTGCGCGGCAGGTTCTGCGACTTCGCGATTGAGCGACTTCGCGCAGAACGACGGGAGGGACGCGGAAATGACGGGAAGCGATTGCGACGCGGCGCTTCGTTACGGGTATGACGGGCGATTACGTGTGAAGGGCGAAAAAGAAGGATTCGCCGAGATTGAGATAGCGAATGGAAATTGCGCGCTTGAAGCCAACGGAAGTCGGCGCGATCTGATTGATTGCGGCGGCTGGAAGCGGCGGCGTTTATGCCGCGATCGTCGCGCTCGACGATTTTTTGCGCTTGTACGGAATAAACGCGAATGTTAGGACTGTGCATTTATAAACGCAAAAACGAGGTTCGAGTTTTTCGCGACAATCTACGCTTTGCGCGAAACTTTGTTCGCGTTTTTTGCGACGGCTTACAGCTTCGTCGCGGGTATGACAAGCGGACAATAACGCGAAACGTTGTTAAACGAGTTTTTGACCGTCAAAGCGCGAAACGATAAAACAAGAGCGGCGTTAGAGGATTTCACAAACGATCTGCGCTTTGCGCGAAAATTTTTGGCGTTTTATGCGGCGCAACTAGCAAAAAGCGAAAACGTTTAATCCGATCGCGCCCTTTTTATCTCTACGGCGCTATAAACGCGGCGTTCCAAAAACCGCGCCAGCTTATCAAATCCGCCAACTTGCGGCGCTTGCGCGCTTGGAAAATCCTCGCCAAACGGCGCGACGCTAAAAACCGCGATCAAAAACGCGCGACCCGATACGGCGCTATCGGACGCGATCGCTTGCGGGCTAACGACAATCGTTTGATTCGCCTCGATTTGCGCCGCTTTCGACGAGTATTCGCCAAATTCGTTCAGATAGATAAGCGCCAAATGTCCGCTCGCGTTAGCGTCGATCGTCGCGTTGAGATCGGCATCCAGCGATAGTTTGAGCGCGGGGTTTTGGCTAATATCAAAGAGTCGCGTCAAATCGGGTTCGTTCCATACAAGCGAGTTTTTCTTGTCGCCAATCGCGTATAGATCGCCGTTTTTTTCAATCGAGAAATCGACCGCGTAGCCCGCTATTTTGTTCAGCTCTCGCGCAAACGGCGATCTAAAAACAAATCCGTCGTCGCTTTCGCGGCGCTTTGGCGTTTTCATCTTTTCCAGCAAACGAACCTCGATCGGTCGGCGATCCAACTTCGCCGCGACAAAATATCCGCGCCCTTTTTGCTCCAGCTTGATAATCTCCGCGCCTTTTAGCTCCGCGCTCGCGTCGCGGCTCAAAACGCGCTCGGCGTTTTTCATAACCGCGCCCTTAAACTTGATTTCCGATACTTGAATATCGGCGATCTGATCGCCAATATCGGCGATCGCGTCCTGTCGCGCCTCTTCAAGCGAAGTACTCGCGCCGTAGCCGATCTTTTCGTAAGGCTTCGCGCTCAACTTGTCGTACCAAGCGGGATTGGCTATCGCCGCAATCGCCAAAAGCGTAAAAATAAACGTTCTTTTCATAAGCGTTATTTTACATCGTTTAACTATTTTGCCAAGTCGACGCGATATTTAAGCCTTCGCAAGATAGACTTGCGCGTTTTAATTTTATGGAGAAACTATGAAACCAACCTATAATCCGTCTAAACGAAAGCGCGTAAATACGCATGGCTTTAGGGTTCGTATGGCTACCAAGAGCGGAAGAAAGCTGATCAACCGCAGGAGAGCTAAGGGTCGCAAACGGCTGGGCGCGTAACCAAAAAACGCGATGACTTTTGCGAGTATGAAGAGTTCGCGGGTTTTCAACGCCCTATTTAAGCAAGGCAGAAGTTTTCACAACGAGGCTTTCGTCTGTTTTTTTCAGAACGCGGCGAGTTCCGAAGTCGGGTTCGTCGCTTCAAAAAAAGTGGGTAACGCCGTTAAGCGCAACTACGCCCGCCGTCGTCTGCGCGAGATTTTTCGCGCCCGCAAAGACGCGCTGCCAAAAGGTCGTTATGCGCTTGTGGCGAAAAAACCTATCGTCGAGATCGATTTTGGCGCGTTGCAAGAGCAATTTAGCCGCGTTCTCAAACAGATTGCGCGCAAAAATGAAACAAAGGTTTAACTCTTGTTAGAAAAACTGAGTCCCACGACGCGAATGATCATATTCGTAGCGATCGCCTTCGCGTTTATGTCCTTTTACGAGCGATATTTCATTCAGCCGCAGTCGGTCGCGGCGCGGCAAACCTCGCAAACCGAGCGAAACGCGACGACGGACGCAAACGCCGCGCCTAGCGTGTCGATTGAGCAAAACGCCGCCGAGCCGCCCGTTTCGTCGCAACCTAGCGATAAAACGCTGGTCAAGGTTACTACGGCGATCGGCGAGCTTACGATTGACGAGCTAGGCAGAGTGTCGCAGGCGACGCTTAGCGGCAACGTTTTCAAAGGCGAAAACGACGAGCAAACCGCGCTGTTTAATCCGCGAAATACGCGCGCGCTTGAGATTCGCTTTTCCGATCGCGCCATTAACGATCAGGCTTTCAAAAAGGCTTACGCGGCTTCGGCGAGCGCGATCGACGCCGCGCAAAACCCCGCGGATTTGACGCTGACGCAAGAGTTAAGCGATATAACGGTCGTAAAAGAGCTACGGTTTTATCCCGACGGGCATTACGATCTGAAGATCAGGTTAAGCCGCGCCGTCGAATACTTTATCACGCCCGGTTTTCGCCCCGACGCCGCAAGCGATCCGATGACCGTTCAGGGCGTTCTCGCGCACACAGCGAACGAGACAATCGAAACGATCGAAGAGGGCGAAGCGACGGGCGCTCAAATTTTTAGCGGCGCGAAAATGTTAAGCGCGTTTGATCGCTACTACGCGACGCTATTTTTCAACTACGAAGAGCCGTTTAGCGTCGCGGTTAGCAAAGTGGGCGACGGCGCGCCTCTCGCGTTTGCCAAACCAAAAACAAGCGGCGACTTTTTCATCAGCGGCTACATTGGACCAAAATACGTCGATCGGCTTCGCGCTATCAATCCAAACCTTACGGCGGCGGTGGAATACGGCTTTTTCACCTTCCTTTCAAAGCCGTTATTTGTTGCGCTGGAGTGGATCTATTCGCTAATTCCCAACTGGGGCTGGGCGATTGCGATCTTTACTTTGCTGGTCAAGATTGTATTGTTTCCTTTAAGCTACAAAGGCATGGTTAGCATGTCCAAGCTCAAGGATTTAGCGCCAAAGATGAAAGAGCTTCAAGAGCGCTACAAAGACGACAAGCAAAAACTGCAAACGCACATGATGGAGCTGTACAAAAAGCACGGCGCGAATCCGCTTGGCGGCTGCCTGCCGCTGTTGCTTCAGATTCCGATCTTTTTTGCGATCTATCGCGTGTTGCTAAACGCGATTGAGCTTAAGGGCGCTCAGTGGCTTTACATCGGCGATCTGTCCATGAAAGATCCGTTTTTTATCCTGCCGATCTTAATGGGCGCGACAATGTGGTTTCAACAGCGCATTACGCCAAGCAACTTTACCGATCCCTTGCAGGAGAAACTTTTTCGCTGGCTACCGGTAGTATTTACCGTGTTTTTTCTGTTTTTCCCCGCGGGACTCGTTTTGTATTGGTTAGTTAATAATATAATTTCAATCGGACAACAATGGTTTGTCAATAAAAAAATGAAAGCTATAAAAGAAGCGAGAAAAAGCGAGTAACAATGAAAAGAATCGAAGCGCCCACCCTACAAGAAGCATACACTTTAGCCGCGATGGAGTTCGGCTGTTCCGTTACCGAGCTTGAATTCGACGTCGCGCAACAGCCAAGCCCGGGAGTTTTCGGGCTATTTAGAAAAACGGCGATCGTATACGCGGCGAAGAAAGAACGCCACGCGCCCGCCGCGCCAATCGTCGCGGAGCGCCAAAACGTTAAAGTCGAGAAAGTCGAGCAAACGCCAATCGAAAAGCCGACGGAAGCGCCGCCGCGCGCTCCCGCGCCGATTCAAGCGCCAAAAGCGCCCGCCGCGCCAAGCGTGGAACGCAAAGTCGTCAAGCCCGATCGCTACGAAAAACCGGCGTATAAACCAAGCGTAACCGACAGCATTATCGACGACGCGTTTTCGGACGACGTCGCGCCAAGCGTAAAAGAGATAAAACAGGAGCGCCCAAAGCCGATTGCGCGCCCTTCAAAACTATTTATCGATCGCAACGAAAGTTTCGGCTCGCTTGATAGCTCGCTTGAAAAAATCCGCCAAAAATCGCAAGATCACAAAGTCATCTGCAAAGAGATCGAAAACGTCCTGCGCGCGCTGTTTGCCCACACCTGCTATAAAATCGACGTAATCGAAGCGTCGATGATCGACTCCAACACCGTCCGCGTTTTCTTTGACGGCGAGGACGCGGCGCTGTTAATCGGCAAAGACGGCTATCGCTACAAAGCGTTAAGCTATATTTTGTTTAATTGGATCAACCCGACTTACGGCTATCTGTTGCGGCTTGAGATCGCGGAATTTTTGCAAAATCAAGAAGAGATGATAACCCGCTATTTAGAGCCCGTGATCGCGCAAATCGAAGAAAGCGGCAAGGGGCAGACGAGAATTTTAGACGGCGTGCTGGTTCAGATCGCGCTTAAAGAGCTTCGCTCCCGTTTTCCCGAAAAATATGTCGGCATAAAAACCTCGCAAGACGGCGAAGGCAAGTACGTAGTCGTCAATGATTTCATCCGCAGATACGAGCGCTAAAACAATCGTCGCGCCCGCCACCACGCTTGGGCGCGGGGCGATCGCGATAGCGCGTTTAAGCGGCGCTTTGGCGCTAGAGTTCGCGCTAACGGTTACGAAAAAAACAAGCCTAACGCCAAGATACGCGCATTTGGCGTATTTATACGACGAAAACGATCAGCCTATCGATCGCGCTATCGTCATATATTTTAACGCGCCAAAAAGCTACACGGGCGAAGACCTCGTGGAGTTTCAAACGCACGGCGGCGAGGCGGCGATTAGCGCTTTGATCGAAAGGCTTACGGCTTTGGGCGCGGTTTTGGCGAGAGCGGGCGAGTTTAGCCTAAGAGCCGTGCGAAACGGCAAAATGACTATGGACGAAGCCGAAGCCGCCGCCGCGTACGCGAGCGTTCGCGCAAGCAAAGCCGCCAATTTATTGGCAAGACATCTTAGCGGCGATTTGGGACGATTTGCGCTAGAGATCAGATCGCGACTTTTGCGGCTAATAGCCCACGCCGAAACCGCGATCGATTACGCCGATGAAGATCTGGGCGATACCAAAACGGCTATGACAAAGCAGCTTGTCGAGCTTGAGCGTCTGCTTGAATCGACAATCGCCGCGAGCCTTCGGCGCAAATCTTTGTTGCGCGGTTTTGAGATCGCCATCATCGGCAAGCCAAACGTCGGCAAAAGTTCGCTACTAAACGCGCTTTTGGGACAGGCGCGATCGATTGTCAGCGATCAGGCTGGAACGACGCGCGATCTAATCGGCGAAGATCTGCGAATCGGCGAGCATATCGTCAGGATTTTGGACACGGCGGGACTGCGACGCGGCGAAAACGAGATTGAAACGATCGGAATCGAATACGCCAAAGAAGCGGCGAAAAAGGCGGATTTGGTCGTCGCGCTGTTTGACGGTTCACAAGCGTTTGACGAAAACGACGAGGCGGTTTTGACGCTAATTGGCGATCGGCTTGCAATCGCCGCGATAAACAAAAGCGATCTAACGCAAGCGATCGATATGTCGCGTTTTACGGCTTTTGAAAGCGTAACGCTTAGCGCGAAAGAGAACGTCGCGCCGCTTTTAGCCGCGCTGCAAACCCTGCTAGATCGTCAAATCGGCGGCGAGGAGACGACGCTTATCTCGCAACGTCAAATCGCTTTAGTAACAAGCGCGCGCGATTCTGCGGCGATCGCTATGGCGCATCTCGCAAACGACGAATTGGAGCTGTTTAGTTACCGCGCTCAAGAGGCGATAGGCTTTATCGGCGCGCTTACGCGCCC
>JAISMA010000094.1 GCA_031276985.1 Helicobacteraceae bacterium
CGTCGCCTATCTTGAGCGGCTGGATCAATTCGGCGACATTCGCCGCGACGACAATCGCCGTTACCTTGCCTGATCGCCTTGCGCGATCGCGTCGCAACCGCAAGCAAAGCGCGGTTTAATATGCGTGATCTCGGCGCAACGCGAGCAAAACGCGGTTTAACCTGTCGCGCTTCTTCCGCGCGCGCTCTCACTTCCGTTTGCACCATTTCGCTTACGCCGTTTCGTTTGCGCCAAAATCCATTCCGAATTAAAAGCGGATTTTCTCCTTTGCGAGTATGACGGGGGGAAGAGACAAGAATGGCGAATGAGCGGTTGCGGTTGGGGAGCGGCAAACTCAAATCCTAATCGCTATAATCGCGTTTTTAGTTTTCGCAAAGGCTTTTTATGCGGCTTTATCCCACGCGCGGCGGCGATCAAATCTTGACTTTTAGCGAGGCGGTTTTGTCCCCATCCGCGCCGTTTGGCGGACTCTACGCGCCGATTGAAATACCAAAACTAGGCGATTTAGAAACGCTTAAAGAGCTAAACTATATAAACTTAAGTAAAAAGATTCTCCAACTTTTCGGCGCAGATTTAGACGTCGAGACGATAAACGAAGCGCTTAGCGCTTACGATCGCTTCGATAATCCAAGCGATCCCATTCCGCTTGCGCGTATTAGCGATCGAATTTTTGTCGCGGAGCTGTGGCATGGTCCCACGAGAGCTTTCAAGGACATCGCGCTTCAGCCTTTTGGCGCGATACTGTCAAATCTTGCGATTAAGCGAAACGAAAGATATTTGATTTTAGCCGCCACAAGCGGCGACACCGGACCCGCGACGCTGGAAACCTTCGCTAATCGCGCCAACACGGAGGTCGTCTGCGTTTTTCCGGAAGGCGGCACAAGTCAAACGCAAAAGCTACAAATGATTACGCAAACGGCGGCAAATCTGAAGGTTATCGCAATCGACGGCAATTTCGACGACGCGCAAACCGCGCTCAAAAACCTGCTCGCAAGCAAAAACTTCAACGATAAAATCGCGGCGAAAGGACGCAAACTTAGCGCCGCAAATTCAGTCAATTTCGGGCGAATTTTGTTTCAGATCGTCTATCACGTTCGCGCTTATTTAGAACTGCTAAGACGCGGCGTAGTCCGCGCGGGCGAGACGATCGACGTTATCGTGCCTTCGGGCAATTTCGGCAACGCTTTAGGCGCTTATTACGCGCGCAAAGCTCTTTTGCCAATCGCCAAAATTATCATAGCCAGCAACGACAACAATATCCTTTCGGATCTAATCGTATCAGGGCGCTACGATCTGACGCGCCGCAAGCTAATCGCCACTTGCTCGCCCGCGATGGACATTCTCAAATCGTCCAACGTAGAGCGCGTTTTGTTTGATCTGTTTGGCGCGCAGAGGACGCGATCGCTTATGGAAGATTTGGCGAATAACGGCGCGTTCGAGTTGAGCGCAAAGGAATTGGACTTGTTGCAGACGATTTTCGAGGCGGCTTGGTCAAACGAAAGCGAGGTTTTCGACGCGATAAGCTGGCGCGCCAAAAACGGATATATCGTCGATCCGCACACCGCCGTCTGCTTCAAGGCGGCGCGGCTTGGCGCTTCGCGTATTAAGGTCGTCTGCTCCACCGCCGAATGGACGAAATTCGCGCCATCTTTAGTAAAGGCGATCGACGGCGTTTTAGTCGACGATATAAGCGCGCTTGAAGCGATCTCCGCGCGTTTTAACGCTCCCGTAAGCGGCGCGATCGCAAGTCTATTCGCCAAACAGCCGATCGCGCCCGCGCCGATCGCGCCCGATAAGATCGAGGACGAAATCGCCGCGTGGTTAAACGATCGCCCTTAACGCGCCGCTAATTCTTAGTTTGTCCTGAATCCGCCCTCTTAAATCCGTCGTCTTACAAACCAGCGCGATTTTGCTCAAAAACGAACGACGGCAAGCGGTTTAAGGCGGATTTTGGAATAAAAACTGCTTAATCACCCGCAACACACGTCAAGGAGCCAAAGTATGGGCTTTCTAAAGATCAATACTAACGTCGCGTCTATGAACGCGCTTGTCAATTCGACGGTTACAAGCCGCGAAATCGATAAATCCGTAGGCAAACTCTCGTCGGGACTACGCATCAACAAAGCCGCCGACGACAGCTCCGGTATGGCGATTGCCGATAGTTTAAGAAGCCAAGCGGACGCGCTAGGACAGGCAATTCGCAACGCAAACGACGCGATTGGCATTATTCAAATCGCCGACAAAGCGATGGACGAACAGATTAAAATATGCGACACGATAAAAACCAAAGCGATCCAAGCCGCGCAAGACGGGCAAAACCAAAAGAGCCGCACCGCGATTCAACGCGACATAAACCGCCTAATCGAACAGCTAAACAATATCGCCGTTCAAACGAGTTTCAACGGAATGAAGTTGCTTGCAGGCAGTTTTGTTAATAAAGAGTTTCAGATTGGCGCGTATTCAAACGAGACGGTCAAAGCCTCGATCGGTTGCACAATGGCGAGTAAAATAGGCGGCGTGAGGCTTGAGACGACGGCTACGATCACGGCGGCAAGCGAAACGGTTTTGACCTTTCAAAGCAGCACGGGCGCGGCGCCGATACAGCTTGAAAGCGTGCGGATTAGCTATAGCGCGGGAACGGGTCTGGGCGCGCTCGCCGAATCAATCAACAAATACAGCGACACGATCGGAGCGCGGGCGACCTTCAGCGTGCAATCCACGGGCTCAAGCGCGGTGAAGCAAGGCACGATCAGGGCTTTGGAGATTAACGGCGTTTTGATTGGCGACGTGGATAACGTCGCGGATAACGACGGCAACGGCAACTTGATTACCGCTATCAACTCGTTTACCATGCTAACGGGCGTATACGCAAGCACCGACGAAGAGGGGCGACTAAATCTTACCGCGCGCGACGGACGCGGCATTTACGTAACCACCAGCGCGGGAGGAACGCTTACGGGGTTAGGCGCGACAAGCGCGGCGGCGCACGAAAATTACGGGCGGCTGACGCTTGTGCATAGCAACGCGCGCGACATAAATTACGCGGCGACGGGATCGCTTGTGGGCAAGATCAATTCAGGCGGTTATCAAGCCTTTACCAATATGCAGGACGTGCTTGGCAATTTCACCGCGCAACAAGGCGCGGCGGGCGGCGCGTACGCCAACGCGGTTCAATCGGCGGCGGCGGGAAAATATCTGGGCGTGGGCGTTACGACGCGGCAGGGCGCGATGATCACAATGGACATAGCCGACGCGGCGCTGGAATTGCTCGACGAAATTCGCGCGGATTTAGGCGCGGTGCAAAATCAGATTGTGGTTACGATCGACAACATTTCCAACGCGCAGGTTAACGTCCAAAGCTCCGAATCCACCATTCGCGATCTAGATTTTGGCGCGGAGAGCGCCAACTTCAGCAAGCAGTCGATTTTGGCGCAATCGGGCAGTTTCGCGCTTAGTCAAGCCAATCAGATTCAACAGCACGTTTTAAGACTGCTTCAATAGTTTTTCATGGTAAATAATTACCGCGCAAATTTGAGCGCTTTGCAAGCGATCGAAAGCGATCTGGCGCAACGGCTTCAAGCGATAGAAGGCAACGATCGATTCGAGGTTTTCGCGGGAAGCGATCCGATAGATATTAACATTCTTGATCGCGCCGTTAATATCCCGCTTTATAACTCGCCCGTAGGCGATACGGAAGAAAAACTAAAAGAGCTTGCGCCGAAAATGGCGCAACCGTTTCTATGTTTTTTTGGGATTGGAAACGGGATATTATTCAAAGCCCTTCTTGCCAACGCGAGTTTTAACCGTATTTTTGTGTTTGAGCCTGAAATAGAGCTAATTTATATCGCTTTTCATCTGAATGATTTTTCAAAAGATCTGGCGGCAAAGAGACTAATAGCGATCGACGCGAACCGCATGGATTTCAACAAGGCGATGAATCTTGTGAAATTCGACGATCTGCTCGTATATCTTAAACTTTACGATCTGGTCATCACGCAACCGATATACGCGCGTTACAGTCAAGTTATAGAGCGGATCAACAAGCTGATGATCGACGCGATCATTCAGATCGTAAAAACTCACGGCAACGATCTGGAGGACGCGCTGATCGGAGTCGATAACTTTTTGCAAAACGCCGACGCGATGATAGAGAACGCGGCGTTTATCGATATGCGCGATCAAAAAAATAGCGATCTCGCAATCACCGTAGCCACCGGACCTTCGCTAACAAAACAACTTCCGCTTCTAAAAGAGATTCAAGATTACGCGACGATCATATCGGTCGACGCCTCTTTGCCCATACTAGAAAAATACGGTATCGTTCCGGATATTGTTACGAGTTTAGAGCGCGTGGAATTAACGGCGAGATTTTACGAAAACACAAGCGAAGCGTTTCAGAAAAAAGTCGGTTGTTTCGCTATTAGCGCGTTGGCGCATAAACGCCTTGTGGAATCGGTAAAAGGAACGAAGTGTCTCGTTATGCGTCCGTTTGGATATATGATGGTTTTTGGATTGGACAGGCACGGCTATGCGGGCATTGGCATGAGCGCGGCAAATTTGGCGTACGAATTGGCGTATTTGCTGGGATATAAACAAACGGCGCTAATCGGGCAGGATTTGGCGTATAGCAAAGACGAAAAAACCACGCACGCAAGCGAACATATATTTGGAGAGCGCGATCCTAGCGTCGTAAAATACATGGATTCCGAAGAAAAAATCTATTTTCCGGCGTGGGGCGGCGAAGGCGAAATTCGATCAAATTCGACTTGGGCGTTGTTTAGAAACTTTTTTATCCAAAATATATCCGACGCCAAAGCAAAAATGACCACCTATAATTGCACGGAAGGCGGCGCGCATATTGAAGGCGCAATCGATCGTCCGTTTGCGGATGTTGCGCGAGAATTTGTCGATCGCGGCAAGCCAAAAAAACAAATCGTTTTGCCAAAACCAGAAACGGCTACGATAAAAAAAGAAAAAACGCAGATAAAACGCGCCGTTAAAGCGATGATAAAAGAGGGAAAAAAAGCGCTTGATAAAATTACTCCTTTGCAAAAGGCGACGGTCGATCTCGCGGTACAGTTAGAGCAAAAAAGCAGAGAGGAGCAGATCAAAGAAAGCGATTTTGGCGCGATTGCCGCGATTAACGCGAGAATCGACGAAGCAAAAAAGATATTAGAAGATCCTCTGTTTATGAAATACTATTGGGACAGCCTTCGCGCTATGGTGGTTAATATGGAGTTAAATATCGCCAAAATCACCACCAGAATTCCCACAAACGAAGCCGAGCAAAAAGAGCGGCTTTTGGATTATCTTTTCGCGCACCGTTTATGGCTTTTTAGCGTTAAAGGAGCGATCGAGGCGCAGCTTGCAATCCTCGCCAAATATAACTAACGCGCCGTTTGCTTCTTTATACTTTGAAAACTATCGCCGCGCAAACAAAAACCGCAAACCTAAAACGTTTCAAACTGCGCTTTACCGCCATCCCGCCGCAAGTATCCAAACGCCGCAAAGCAATAACGCGCATTTGCTAGGCGATCGCCGTTCGCAAAGTCTTATGGCTTTGTAATTTGGATTCTGCGACTTCGCGCGGAATAACGGTTGGCGCTGGTATGACGGGAGGCGCGATCGTTACGAGGAATTACGAAGACGATAGCGACGCACGACGCGAAGAAAGGCTGGAATCTAGTATTTACGACAATCGCGGTTCGATTGCCAATGGCAAAGTTCTTTAACTTTCTGTTTTAGATACCCGCCTTCGCGGGTATGACGCTCGCCGTATTCAGCGCCACAGTGCAAACGTCGCTTATAGTATCCTACAAATTTTCGCGGTTTTCGTTTTGCAAAATCCAAATTTTGCGTCATTCCCGCGTAGGCGGGAATCCAAAAATCGCAAAGCGATAAGTGGCGCCATTTTCCGCGCCACTTCCCGTCGTTCGCCGAAGCGGCGCTTTGCGACGCTCGGGCGCGAAGTCGCGGAATCCGCAAATTGTGAGGCGATAGCGAGTTTTTGCGATTAGCGCTTGATCCGTAATTACTTTATAAGGCGAATTTCCGCCGATCTCGCGCTTTTTGCGCCAAAACATTGCAAAGAGCGAAAAAGCTAAGCGCGTTTTAAGCGATAAATGGCACAATAACGGGTCTCAAATTTTACGACAAGGAGTTTCAGTGTCTAAAGTTTTTCGGGCGGCAGTTACCCCCCCCCCCAGCAAGTAGCGGCGTAAAAGTCGCCATAATCGCGCTTGTCGCGCTGTTTAGCTTCGTCGGATGCGCCACGCTTCAACCTGAAGTCAAAACGTTAACGCCAGCCCAAACGCCTCAAACATTAAAGGCAAACTTCCCAAAAACCGATCCGCTTACGGGCGAACCAGTCAACAATACCTTAGCTAGTACGGATCTGTCGCCATATATCGCGGCGCTTAGCGGTATGCATAGCGTTCAAAAAGTGCCTACAGTTCGCAGAGATGACGATATTTATCAGTACAGAGGCGTAGAGGTTGAAAAAGGTAGCGGCGAATATAAATTCGCTTACGTTAATGGAATAATACGCTATAACGAAGGTAAGAAGTACGTTACAAGCGTAGCATTTGCGATTAAAACAACTGCTGTTGGCGATAACGAGTTACAATTCTTGTTTCCTAAAGAGTACGTTTATTCGCCCGATAGAGCTATGTTTAGTGTACGTGAACCGCTTGATAGCCTAAGTTCTTTGGAGACAAACTTTAAGAAGAACGTTTTTCTCAAGCTAGGCTCGATTGTGGTCAAATTGCCAAGAAAATATGCTTTTAACGGCGAAGTTAATAGCAAGTACTCTGAAAAGTCCATTTACACTAACTTTAAGAGATTACTTGGCGAATATAAGTGGAACGATGATGAATATTGGTGGCGCGGGCAAAAAGAAGAGCAAACTGAAGTACGGAAAGCCAATACCTTTGCTTTTGAGGTTAATGGAAAAAAATATCCGCTAAAAGTAGAAGTATATCCCTATAGAAACGGCTCAAAAGTTAATTACAGTACTACGTTTGAATACGTGATCGACTCTACGGGTAAAACTAGCGTTACGCCCGCGCAGGTTAAACAGTTGCACGATCAAGTAGCAAAAATCGTCAACGATTAACAACGACAAGCGCTCTTGATTTCCGCTTGGAATCGAGGGCGTTTGATAAAGAAAGGATTAGCATGAAAAAGCGATACTTACTCTGATGACGTTTGCGATTGTCGCGGGTTATTGCTTTGAATATAAAGCGGTTGCGGACGAAATAAAAGGTTTGGAAGGCGAAGTAAATAGCAAATACTCCGATAAAGCTATTTACGCCAATTTCAAAAGGTTGCTTGGCGAATATAATTGGCGAGGCAACGAAAACTTAAGCGAAATGCAAAAAGCCAATACGTTTGCGCTTAAAGTCGGTTGCGAAACAAGAGCGCTAAAAGTAGACGTATATCCTTATCGAGACGGCTCTAAAGCGCGTTATTCTTTTGGCGCTGGAGAGTTGAAAAAATGCGTTACGGAAGAGGATGTTAAAAACGCGCATATTCAGATCGCGAAAATTATCAACGATTGAATTCGCGTAAATCTACGACGCGCAAACGGCGGCGGAGCGTCGTATTCACATAAACTTCGCTAAAGGAGGCGACGATAACGTCATGAAAAAACGCGTATTTTGTCTTTTGTGCGCGGTTGCGCTTTTGTGCGGGTGCGACGAGGCAAGCCGTTATAACGACGAGCGAACGGGAACTTCGATTGACGTTATCGACGCAATAACGATCGGCGCGACGGCGCGATCGCAGATAAAAATTTCGCTTGGAGAAAATCAATCGGGCTACGTTTCGGTCTCCATTGGCGGCTATCAAATCCTCTACAACGATTATTTAACAAAAGAGCAGGTCGATAAATTTGACAAGCGCTTGGTTTGCGACGCGACTTTATTGGGCGACGCTTCTGCTTGGTTTCGTTGCGGTTGGACGCAATACGATCCAATGACGGGCAGATGGCGCGGCGTTTTGGGCGGAGATTGGAGCGCCGCCTCGCATTCGCGTTTGATTTACTTAGACAATGCGTTAAATATCGACGTTTTGGTCGGCGATCGGCGCGAAGGCTTTTTCACGCTTTATTTCACGTCGGAAGGCTATCTTTTCTAAAACCTCGTCCGCAATCTTCGTCGCAAAGACTTAAATCGATTATAGCGATCTCCGCGCATCCCCGTCGTTTACGCATCCCTTCCGTTCGTTCTTGCGCCATTTTCGCCATTTTCGCATAGGCGGAAATCTAGCGTTTAATACGATCGTAAGTCAAGCGCCAATCGCGATTCGTAAGCGCTTATCATTGCTTCGCAATGTTTGGATACCCGCCTACGTTGGAATGACAAAGAGAGAGACAGATTGGACGACTTTGCGCAGAATGAGCGGGCGCGGGTATGACGCAAGGCGAGGCTGATCCAATGCAATGCAAATGTTTCGGGAATGGATATCTGCCTTCGCAAGAATGACGAATGACGAGGGGATGTGGGTTCTGCGAATTTGCGATTCTGCGACTACGCGCAGAATGACGGGAGCGGACGCGACGATTGGATCGCGAATGTCCTAAATTCTGGATACCCGCCTTCGCGGGGGGGGATTATGCGACTACGCGCGGAATGACGAGGGGATGCGGGAGCGGCGGAAGGCGGTTGGCGTTGGTTTTTTGCGAGACGATCGGCGGGCGTAAAGCGCGCGAGCGCCGAGTTTTTGTCGATTTATAACTTTTAATCCCGTTTTAGCGTAAAGCGCGCGAGCGCCAAGAGGCGAATTATTCGGTTTGCAAAAACCGCATATACTCCATTGGCGGCGCGTAGCCAATGCGCGTTGCGCGAACTTCGCCGTTTGGCGAGAGAACAAACGACGCGGGCACCGCTTCGGCGCGAAGCCTTGATTTTGCCGTCTGCTCCGGATTTTCTTCCGTATCGAGCATAAGCGGGATAAATCCCCGCGCAATCTTTTCGTCGATCGCTTTGGTCGCCAGAGTCTCTTCGATTAGCATTCTGCAATAAGGGCAGGTCTGGCGCATTACAATCGCCAAAATCGGCTTATCTTGCTCTTTGGCAAGCTCCAACGCTTCGCCGTAATTGTCCAGCCAATCCACGCTGAAACCCGCTATCGCGCACAACAAAAAAAGCGCCGCTTTACGCATTCCGTTTATTCCTTTTCTATGGTCTGTTGTGGTAGTATAGCGCCAAACTAAATCAAAGGTTTTTGTGAAGCTAAAAAACCTCGACGAACTCGAAAAAAAAGCGGTTCACGCCTCGCGTCCGGATTTTACGCGCTTAGGCGGCGCGGCGTTGTTTATGCTGATCGTGTTTATTTACGTTTCGACGCGAGCGGACGCTTTCGCTTCAAATATGCCTTTCGCGGCTACGTTGCTGGTTGCGGCGGCGATGTTTGGCGCGTATATGGCGATGAATATCGGCGCGAACGACGTGGCGAACAATATGGGTCCCGTAGTCGGCTCAAAAGCGCTTACGATGGGCGGCGCAATCGCGATCGCCGCTATTTTCGAGGCGCTTGGCGCGGTGATTGCGGGCGGCGAAGTGGTAACCACCGTAAAAAGCGGCATTATCGATCTTAGCGCTTCGGGCGGCGCGGAAAATTTCGCGCGCATTATGGCGTGCGCGTTGCTTGCGGGGGCGGCGTGGCTCAATCTGGCGACCGCGATCGGCGCGCCCGTCTCCACCACGCATTCGATCGTGGGCGCGGTTATGGGCGCGGGGATTGTCGGCGGCGGCTTTGGCGCGGTAAATTGGGAGACGATGGGCGCGATCGTATCGAGTTGGATTATCTCGCCGATTTTCGGCGGCGTTATAGCCGCGGCGACGCTATACGCGATCAAGCGCACTATCACGTATCAACGGCAGATGACCAAAGCCGCTTCGCGCGTCGTGCCGTTTCTCAACGCGCTAATGGCGTGGGCGTTTGGCGCTTATATGCTGCTTAAAGGCTTTGGCGTTTTAGTGGAAATCTCGTTTTCATACGCGGCGCTATATTCGGGAATTTTCGCGGCGATCATATATATGATTTCGCGCTATCGCGCCAACAAAACGGCGTTAAGCATTGAAAACTCCAAAGACGCCGTTAATAAACTTTTTGGTCTGCCGCTCATCTTCGCCGCCGCGTTGCTTAGTTTCGCGCACGGCGCGAACGACGTGGCAAACGCGATAGGACCGCTCGCGGCAATCGACGAAACGCTAAGAAGCGCCGCCGTAGTCGCGCAAGCGCCGATTCCGATGTGGATCATGCTAATCGGCGCGTTTGGGCTTGCCGTGGGGCTTGCGCTGTATGGACCGAAACTTATCAAAACCGTGGGCGGCGAGATAACCGATCTGGACAAAATGCGCGCTTACTGTATCGCGCTGTCGGCGGCGCTAACCGTGATTATCGCATCGCAACTGGGGCTTCCCGTTTCGACGACGCACGTGGCGATCGGCGCGGTTTTCGGCGTGGGTTTTTTGCGCGAATATCTTAAAAGCTCGCACGCCAAAGCGCTGGAACTGATCGTCCAAGCGCACGAAGGCGAGGCGCGAAGCCGCGTGGAAGCGTATATCGCGCGTTTCAAAGCGGCGGGCGTCGAGAAAAAGGCGATTATGCTCAGGGCGATGAAAAAAAAGGCGCAACAAAAAGAGGCGAATCAGCCGCGTTTTTCCAAAAAAGAGCGCAAAGTTTTGAAAAAAGAGTACAAAAAAGAGCTTGTCAAACGGTCGGCGGTGAAAAAAATCGTGGCGGCGTGGATTATAACCGTGCCAGCTACGGCGGCGCTTTCGGCGGCGTTGTTTGCAATCGCGCAACTAGTATTTTAGCGCGGGATTTTGGATATGATTAAATCTTGACAAAGTAAAGGAGAAACAAATGGAAACGATCGCGCTTAAAATAAACGGGATGCGCTGCCAACACTGCGCCGAATCGGTAACCAAAGCGCTAGAGCCTTTTGCCGCTAAGATCGCAATCGATCTTGACGGCGGCAAGGCGACTTTTGAGTACGATCCGCAAAAAACCGATCTTGAAAAGATCAAAGCCGCGATCGACGACGCGGGTTTTGAGGCGGTCGATTAGTTTCGATAAAGCGAGCGAAACTCGCCTAAATGTATAGTAAATCGCTTAACTTAATAACATATATTGCATAATACGCGCCAAAAAATAAGGACGCGAAATGCCAAACAAAGCGACAAAATACACAAAAACCAAGCTAAAAGGCTATCTCGATTATCTGCCGTTTGGCGAAACGGAGGATTTTGAGCGCGCCGCAAAAGGGCTGATCGCCAAAGCCGAAGGGCTGGTTATCAAAAACGACGACGGCAAAATCGTCTGGCGGCTGGACGAGCTGGAAAATCTGCTGCGAGGCGACGCGCCCGAAACGGTCAATCCAAGCCTGTGGCGGCACGAAAAGCTAAATACGATCGCGGGGCTTTTTGAGGCGACAAGCGGCGTTTATCAAGTTCGCGGTTTTGATCTGGCAAATCTCACGCTGGTTAAATCGCAAAACGGCTACGTTGCGGTCGACCCGCTTGGTTGCGTCGAGACGGCAAAAGCGGCGATCGAGTTCGCGGCGAAAAGTTTAGGCGAAATCAAGATAACGGCAATCGTGGTTACGCACAGCCACTGGGATCATTTCGGCGGGCTTGGCGCGTTGGCAAATCAGGCGGATATTGATAGCGGCAAGATAACGCTTGTCGTTCCCGATCATTTTACAGAAGAGCTTGCGAGCGAAAATATCTTTGTGGGCGCGGCGATGAACCGCCGATCGGTCTATCAGTTTGGCAACGCGCTACCGACAAGCGCCGAAGGATTTATCGGCGGCGGGCTTGGCAAAGGCGCGAGCGTGGGCGTATCCGCGCCGCTAAAGCCGAACGTCGTCGTCAAAAACAAGATTGAGGAGCTTACGATTGACGGCGTTAAGTTTGTCTTTTTGCTCACGCCCGACGCGGAAGCGCCCGCCGAAATGTGCTTTTACCTGCCCGATTTCAAAACGCTGTGCGCGGCGGAGATCGTAACCTATCATCAGCACAATATACTGCCCTTTCGCGGCGCTCAAGCGCGATCGGCTCTGGCGTGGTCGAAACACATCGACGATATGCTTTGCGTTTTTGGCGACAAAACCGAAACGCTTATTTTGACGCATCATTTTCCAACGTGGGGCGCGGAAGCAATCGCCGCGTTGCTTGCCGAACAGCGCGATCTGTATAAATTCACAAACGATCAGACCGTGAGACTAATCAACAAGGGCTATACGCCAAACGAGATCGCCGCCGCGCTCAAACTGCCGAATTCGCTTGGCAAACGCTGGCACGCTCGCGGCTATTACGGTCATTTAAATCACAACGTCAAGGCGACTTATCAGCGCTATCTTGGCTGGTTTGACTGCAACCCCGCAAACTTAAATCCGCTGCCGCCCGAAGAGAGCGGACGGCGTTTTACGGAGCTAATGGGCGGGATTGACGAGACGCTAATCAAGGCGCGAAAAATTTACGACGCGGGAGAATATCGCTTTGCGGCGCAGGTTTTAAGCTACGCGGTTTTTGGCTATCCGCAATCAAAAGCGGCAAAGGAGTTGCTAGCGGATACTTACGAGCAGCTTGGCTATCAAGCCGAAAGCGCTACGCGGCGCAATCTGTATCTGACGGGCGCGTTGGAGCTACGCGTCGGCGTCAAACAAGGCGGATTAAGCACGTTAGGAGGCGAAGCCGTCAAATTTATGCCGATCGGCGCGCTATTCGACTACCTCGCCGTCTGGCTAAATCCGCAAAAAGCGGATGGCAAAACGATTGCGATCAATCTTGCAATCGACGGCGAAACGTGGAGCGTTCGCCTTTCCAATAGCGTTTTAAGCGCGCGAAAAGGCGCTGCCAAAACCGCGCGGGATTCTTACGCGCTTGATCGCGGCGAGCTAAACGCGATCGCGCTTAATTTTGCCGCGCCGAAATATCCGCTTTTTGACGAGATATTATCGCTTTTGGATCGCCCGTCGTCAAACGATTTTAATATCGCCGAGCCGTAACCTTTTAGCTAATGGCGAGATAAAACAAAAAAGGATATAAAAACGCGCCGGCAAAGCGAATCGCAGGCGTTATTTTTGGGTTTGGAACGCCAAGATACGCCGAAACGCTAAAATCGCCGTTTTGCGCGGCTTTGCCAAAGAGATAAAATTTCACGTAGGAATCGGCGAGTTTCATAAGCAAGATCGCAAATATCAGCGCGTTAAACAGGTTGTAATAAAACGAATAAGCCGCCGTGAAGAAAAACGACGAGCTTAAAGCCAAATACGCAAGCGGGCGCGATCGTTTCATTTCGTTTATATTGTTTGCGTACTCGTCGAGCGTTTCGCCCTTTTGCAAACTGCCTTCGATAATCTCTATAAAAAACAGCGTCGCCGCGTCTAAAAAATGATTAAGCATGCAAAAAGTATAACAAAACTTCGGAACAACCGTTGCTTAAACGTTTGAAACGACAGGAGCGGACTATGGAAATAAACGCGATCAAGATCGGCGCGACGCCTTACGCCGAAACGCGAACGCCATTGCGATCAAACGCCGCGACGCAGAGTTTGGCGACGGATTTAAGCCAGACGCAAAAAACGCTCAAGGCGCAAAGCGACGCGCTAAAAACCGATAACGATCGCTTTGGCGCTATAAAAACGCTGGAAAGATCGCTTAGCGATCTCAAAACCGCCGCGCTAAAGCTCAAAAACGGCGAGATCGATCGCGCCGAAGCGCAAAAAATTATCGCGGATCGCGTTGAAAATACGCGCTATAAAAACGAAAATCTTTACGAAAATTTTCCCACGCGAAACGAAGGCGCGATCAACGCGAGAGAAGGGGCGCTTTTGGGCGAAAACGTCGATGAATATCTAACGGCGATCGACGCTCTTATCAAAGACAACGCCGAAGCGCTAAACGAGGTTAAATCGCGACTGCTTGGCGAAACGAAAAAACTTGGCGACGCGGCGCAAAAAAGTTACGAGCAAAGCGGGCTAAACGTAATCAATCCGTCAAGCATCGTCGCAAGCACAAACGCCGATTATCTCAAAACGCAGTTTGCGAAACT
>JAISMA010000116.1 GCA_031276985.1 Helicobacteraceae bacterium
TTGTAAATAGGCTGTTTTTTGACGACGCGATCGATTATGAGCCCGCGCAAACGCCAACCGATTTCGTCATAAAAAATTACCATTTTCGCATGGCTATCTGCTACGAAGCGGCGATCGAAGCGATGTACCGCGACGCGCCGCCGTATATGATCGCTATTTCAAACAACGGCTGGTTTACGCCGTCTATAGAACCCACGTTGCAAAAACTGCTAATGCGTTTATACGCCAAACGCTACGGCAAGATCGTATGGCATAGCGCCAATCAAAGCGCTTCCGAAATTATCAATCCGCAATAAACCGCCCCGCCCCAATTCGCAAACCATATCTACGCTCCCGCCTTGCGTCATTCTGCGCGTAGTCGCAGAATCCGCCCGCCTCTCGTCATTCTGCGCGTAGTCGCAGAATCTAAAAACAAAAGGTTAAAAGACTTTGCGAAAGCCGATCATTATTCGCAACGCCCTGTCATTGCTTCACGACTTTTGGATTCTGCGACTTCGCGCAGAATGACGCAAAGCGCGAGATCGCTATTGCTAAGATGAAAGCGAGAATAAAAAATGTCCTTAACGGACGTTAAAGATTAAAGAAAGAAGCGGTAGGATTGCTCAAATCAAATTAGAAGGAGTTCTGTTATGAAAAAGGCGAGGGCGGCGTTGTTGTTGGCGGCAGCGCTGATGTTGGCGTTGGGTTTTGCGGGTTGCGAGGGCAAATCGGGCGGTTCGGGGTCAAACGCGAGTTCGAGCGTTGAAGGCGGAAACGGCGGCAATAACGGCGGTAACGGCGATAATGGAGGCGACGGAAACGGGAATGGGGACGGCGGGGACGGTAACGGTAACGGCGATAATGGAGGCGACGGAAACGGAAATGGGGACGGCGGGGACGGCGATAATGGAGGCGACGGAAACGGGAATGGCGACGGAAACGGGGACGGGAACGGCGATAATGGCGACGGAAACGGAAATGGGGACGGCGATAATGGAGGCGACGGAAACGGAAATGGGGACGGCGACGGCGAAAATAACGGCGGATACAAGAAAGAGGGCGGGGAGATCGTGAACGGCTTTGTGCTTCCGCCGTATCCCGATCCGAAAGTGAATGACTCGACGCTTCTTGGCATTGATAGCAACAATAACGGCGTTAGGGACGATGTGGAACGCTGGTTGATATTCAAATACAAAGACGATCATAGGATCGTAACTGAGATTGGGTTTCAAGGAGCGAGGGCTTATCAGATCGCGATTCAAGATCCGAGTAAAGCGAAGGAAACCACCAAACTTGTTGAGGCGGCGCAAGATTGCAATAGTTATTTTAGGAATTACGCAGACCTTTTTGGCGAGCCTATTTTGATTGATCACAGTATCATAACCACAACCGCTTTCAAAACCGTCCAATTCAACACAAAGCAGAGGATAAAAGCATTTTTTGCTTACGATAAAGCTCTATCTGGCGGAGTATATGAGTTACCACGCGCTGGCAAACGCAGGGAACTTTGCACATTCGATGTAGACGCTCTCTTAAAGGAAACAAAGTGAAAAAGCTATTACTAGTCTTAACCTTCTTATTTCCTTTTTGCGCGTATGCGAAAGACATAATTATTGACGAAAGAATTACCGACGTTTATTTCGCTAACGGCGTATCGAACACAAAAGATGACGCTCGGGAGTCATCCGATCTAATTTATAAAGTCGCTCTCAAAGACCTTTACAATAGCGACGAGCTTGCTATGGACAAAGAAGCGAGATATAAACTCCTCTACAACTACACTTACGGCTCTGTATTGGGACATCTATTCGATATACTAGAAGAGTTTACGCCGAACCAAATAGACGATAAGTATTTTTGGATAGCCTACGAAGTCGGCTTAAAAGCCGTTTGCAATAAAGTACAAGACGGAAGCTGGAAAAAATTCGCAAAGGATACTATTATCGGATTTATTGTGGATAACATTGTCGATCCCGTGCAAGAGATGCTTGGAATTACATTTTTAGACGATCTGATAGATATAATAGCGGGATTTTTTGTAACGAAAGATCCATGCGACGTAATATTGAGCGCGGCGGGACTTACCTTAGGCATTGTGCATGATATAGATTTCAAATCGCAGATCGCGGATATGAGAGAAAGCGTGCGATCTGGTCATCACGCGATAATCGTCGCGCACTCTCAAGGCAATCTGTTTGCTAAAGCTGGCGCATCGCTTTAAGCCAGCGTAACGTCATAGCGTCATATTTGCAATTCCAAAAAAAACAATCGAAAGTCAATCGTTATTCCGCGAGCGCTTGTCATCGCTTCGCAATGTTTGGATTCTGCGGTTTCGCGTAGAATGAGGCAAAGCGCGATCTCCTGCGCGGAAGTCAAAAAAGGGTTGCGATCGTTTCAGATTGAGTTAAACCATGCAATTTTAGATCGTCGTTTTCGCGCGTAGCGATAGCTTCCGAAGGAAGCGTATATCGCGGAGGAAGGCGGGAATCCAAAAAGAAAGTTAAAGACTTTACGATTGGCGTTTGAGTTATGATTGTCTTTAGGGAACGGATTCCCGCTTTCGCGGGTATGACGGCAGGCGGGCGTTTCGCGATTCTGCGACTACGCGCAGAATGACAAGCGGGCGCTTCGCGGGAAGGACATAAGAAATCGCAGAGGATGACGGAAGCTATGGCGCGTAGTTTTTGAAAGAGGGGTAATAGAGGCATTCGCCAGTCGTTAAGTTAATGCTCCGCGCAACGGCAAAATTAACTTCGTTGCATAGAATTACTTTTTATTTTGTATGCATATAAGCAATTACTATTTCATTATAACCAGATCAGCTAATCCTATCTGTTATGATTCAAATTCTTCAAAATAATTACCATTTCCATCTAACCAGTATTCAAACCATGATAAAAAACTGCGTTTAGGAGCGCATGGTTGAATTCCAACGTCAGTAAAAAACCACATTTGCCCTCGTTCTTCGCCAGTAATAATAATATTCCAGCTCTGACTATCTCCTATATCAATAAGCTCTATGTTTCCGCTACCAACTTTATCAAAGAGGTTATTGGTTTCATCGTCTTCCCATATCCAATATTTAGAAAATACAAAATCTTCTTTCGCCCTGTTTTCATCAAACTCTAGCTCTTCAAGCCCTTTTAAATAGAAGCCGTCAATAATTTCACAACCATTTCCTGTCTCTGTATAAAATAAGACTAGTTCCTCTGGTAAGATAAATTTATAATTATTTTCAAATTTTGTAATTTTGTTTATAGAAATAGGTTTATTCGTAATTATTCCTTTTTCTTGAATTTTCAATTTAATGCGCTGTATGTTTTCATTAATCATATTAAACTCCTCTCTAATTTTATGGTTAATGACTACGCCGCTATCCGACCCAATGCTTACTAGGACATATCGATTTGCGCGATCGTATCGTCGATTATTTTTTGGACGCGCTTGTCGCGCAAAATCTGCTCTAGCGCGTCGGCGGCTTTGCGGCTGCTTAATAAGCGCTTAAGCAGCGTTAACGCTTCTTTTGGTCTGTCCGTAGCGCTTGCAGATACGTATTCGATAAAACGCGAAACGTCCTCTTTGCTTGCGCCTGTTTTTATTTTTTCGGCGAGGGCGTTTTCGTAGGCTTTGGCATTTTCGTCCGTCGATAGATAAACGCCGTCGGACGATACGATCGGCTCTAAAAGGCTTTCGACCAGCGCAGCGATCGCCTCTTTATCCTCGCCTAACGTCGCGCCGATCGCTTTTTCCAACCGTTTAGCCGAAACTCGCGCGCATAGGAGCTTTGAAAGCGCGTCGATCGTCTTTAGATCGTGGCGCTTTAGAAACGCGAAATCCTCCTCGACAAGCGCGATTAACGCGGGATGAACTTTGGTTTCTTTTGCCCGTTTAAGCCAATCGTTAGCTTCGATCGGCGCGATCTTTATCGCCGCGCAACCTTCTATAAGCAGATTGTGGCGCGTCGTGATGATGAAAACCGCGTCAAACGCGCTCGCCAAAATCGTTCTCGTCGCCAAAATCGGCTCTAAAAACTTCGCGGATTCCTGCGTAGCGTTTTCCACGATAACCGCTTTTGACGAAGTTATAACCGTCTTGATCGCGCCGAGATACTCCCGCGAAAGCTCAAAATCGTGAATGATCGGCGCGTCCAAAGCCGCCTCGCGCGCAAGCGAAGTTTTGCCGCTTTGCGCCTCGCCCGTAATTACGCAGTCAACTTTGGCTTTGATAAAACTTTCCACAAGCTCTTTGGCTTCCGCAAAACGCAAACTCAACTCAAAATCCTTTCGCCAAGCCAGACAAGTTTAAATCGATACCCGTAACGAGGGCTGTCAAACAACGGCTTCAACCGCCGCGCGAAAATCTCCTCGAATGCGATTCTCAAAGACCACGCCGATTCGTCGTAAATCCGCTCGATCCAAGGCAGAAAAATATCGCGGTCAAAGGCTTTTTCAAACCAGTCGATCGCAAAGGCGCGAATCTTTTCGTTAGCGCTGTCGAGGCGGTGAAATATGAAGCTGTGCGCCTCGTATTGATCGCTAAAATTCACAAACGAATCGATGATCATCGCCCTAAGCGAGGCGTTTTCCTCGTAAAAAGCGCGGGCGAGTTTGAAATGCTCCGATTTGCCAAAACTGCAAAGCGACCTTAACGCCGCGATCCGCGCTTCGGGTTCGTCGTCTAGCAACATAGCGATCAGTTGCTTTTCGTATATATCAAGCTCAAAATGGCGAATCGCTTTAAGCGCGCTAATCCTCACGCCAAAATCGCCGTCTTCAAGCATGGATCGCGCCGCTTGCGCCGCCGCCAGCTTGCTTAGTTTCAGGACGGTTTGCGAAAAGGCGGCTCGCTTGTCGGCTGAAATCGAGTTAAGTTGAGATAAGAACGCTTCGGCTGTCATACCGCGCATTTTACGCCTTAACGCCTTGAAGCGCGCTAACGATAAAATCCCAAAAAATTTCGAGGATTCAAAATGA
The DNA here is from genome assembly GCA_031276985.1 of Helicobacteraceae bacterium. Classification (GTDB taxonomy): domain Bacteria; phylum Campylobacterota; class Campylobacteria; order Campylobacterales; family SZUA-545; genus JAIRNH01. The sequence goes on from JAISMA010000116.1 coordinate 4,953, forward strand.
AAAAAATCGTCGCCGTTTTTCCTGGGCAAGGATCGCAGGCGATCGGCATGGGCAAAAGTTTCGTCGATCGCTACGATTACGCCAAAGAGTTGCTAAGCGAGGCAAACGACGCGCTTGGATACGATTTTTCCAAGTTGCTTTTTGAGGAAAACGATCTGCTCGGATTGACGCAATACACGCAGCCGTCGATTCTGCTCGTTTCAATAATCGCGTATAAGCTGTTTGAAAGCGAACTGCCCGTCAAACCGCTTTACGCGCTCGGACATTCGCTTGGAGAACTTAGCGCCGTGTGCGCCGTCGGCGGCTTGAGTTTGAGCGACGCTTTGCAAGTGGCGCGCGCGCGCGGCGAATTTATGCAAAAGGCGTGCGAAGGCGCGAACGCGGGCATGATGGTAACGCTAGGATTAAGCGACGAAGCCGCCGAAACGCTGTGCGAAAGCGCGAGAGGCGACGGCAAAAAAGTATGGACGGCAAATTACAACTGCGACGGGCAGATCGTATTGGCGGGAATCAAAGCGGATTTGGAGAGTTTGACCGATCGCGCCAAAGCGCTTGGAGCGAAGCGGGCTATGCTTTTGGATATGTCCGTAGCCAGCCACTGTCCGCTGTTGTCCGCCGCGCAAGAGCCGCTTAAGGCGATTTTAAGCGAAAAATTAAACGCCGATCGCTTTATCGCGCCCGTCATATCCAACGCCGCCGCGAAGCCGTATCAAACCAAAGACGAAGCGATCGCGCTATTAGCCGATCAACTCGTTAAACCCGTGCTATACAAGCAAAGCGTAGCCGCGATCGAAGCCGAAGCGGATATTTTCGTGGAGTTTGGATACGCAAACGTGCTAAAAGGGTTAAACAAAAAAATCGTCGCCAAAGAGACGATCGGCGTTTCAAATGCGGACGATCTTGAAGCGGCGATTGAATTTTTAAGCAAAGGAGAAGCGCGATGATTGGAATAATCGGCGCGATGATCGAAGAGACAGAGCCGATCTTAGCGAAACTAGAAAAGGTAAACACGACGCGAATCGGAGGCAACTATTATCACGAAGGGATATACGCCTCCAAAAAAGTAACGCTCGCCTACAGCCGCATAGGTAAAGTAAACGCCGCCGTTACCGCCGCGATCCTAATCGAAAGGTTCAAAGCCGAACGGATTTTATTTAGCGGCGTGGCGGGCGCGATTAACGCCAATCTAAAAATCGGCGATCTGATCTACGCGACGCGCCTTGTTCAGCACGACGTGGATATTACGGCGTTTGGACATCCGCTAGGTTTCATTCCCGAAACGGGCGATTTTTTTCAAACCGATCCGCGCTTAAACGAAATAGCCGAAATCGTCGCGAAAGAACGGGGCGTAAAGCTGGGCAAAGGCGTTATCGCTACGGGCGATCAGTTTATAGCCGATCAAGCCAAAAAAGAGTGGATCGCGAAAAACTACAACGCCGACGCGGTGGAAATGGAAGGCGCGGCTGTGGCGTGCGTTTGCGCGTCGTTTGGCGCGCCGTTTTTCGTTTTGCGATCGATTAGCGACGCGGCGGATATGGACGCGGGATTTAACTTCGACGAATTTTTGAAATCAAGCGCGAAAATTAGCGCCGATTTAGCGCTGGATATGGTCGCCAAATTATGAAAACGCCGACGGCTAGAATACCAAAGCGCGTTATTAGCGCTTTTGTCAAAACGATCGCGGATTACAATCTTATCAACGAGGGCGATCGCGTGTTGCTGGGTTTAAGCGGCGGCAAAGATTCGCTGACTTTGGCTCATCTGCTTTTGCGCGCAAGCCGTCGCGCTCCGTTTAAGTTTGAGTTTTTGGCGGCTACGATCGACTACGGAATGGGCGAAGATCTAAGCCGCGTCGCCGCGCACTGCGCCGAATACGGCATTCCTTACCACATCGAAAAAACCGACATATTCAAAGACGCGCCAAACCATATCCGCGAGGGCAGCTCGTTTTGCAGTTATTTTTCGCGTATGCGGCGCGGCGCGCTTTATTCGCTCGCCAAACGAACGGGACACGAAACGCTCGCGCTCGCGCACCATTTGGACGACGCGGCGGAGAGCTTTTTTATGAGCCTGTTTTACGGCGGTAAAATGAGATCTATGCCGCCAGTTTATCGCGCAAGCGATCACAATATCAAGGTTATCCGCCCGCTGATCAAAGTCCGCGAATCGCAACTTGCCGAATGCGCGAAAGAAAACGGTTTTCCAACTGTGGGCGACGAAAATTGCCCCGCGTTTCAGATGAACGTTAAGATGCCGTACGCAAGAAGCGAAACAAAAGCGTGGTTAAAAGAGCTTGAATCAAAAAAGGCGGGGCTTTTTAATCAATTTCGCCACGCTTTTGAAACGCTAGACGCGAAATCTTTCGCGGATTTGCGCTATATTTAGCGTTTTTTCGTTTTTTGTGATACACTTTTGCAATATCAGTCGATCAAAAAGGATCAAACATGAAAAGCGTTAGCTTGATTACGGCGGTTTTAGCGACCGCGTTATTTTTTTGCGGTTGCGACGCGCAAAGCTCAAGCGAAGCGGATCGCTACGATCGCCAAAAATCTTTGGACGAAGGCGATTACGATCGCGTGTTAGAACTGACGAACGCGTGCGGCGGCGATCAGGCATGTTTGCTCGATAGAGCGGCGGCGTATATGGGTTTGGCGGGATTTGACGCGCCAACGATTATTAAAGCGGTAGCCGATAGCGACGACGATTCGTCCGATCAGGGTTATTTCGCAAAATTAAAACCGTATATCAAAGAGGACGCGAACAATACGCTAAACCATGCAAAAAATACGTACGAATCTGTTATCAAGGTTAGAAGTTATTCAACGGCTAGTTGCGCCGATAACGTTAATAGCGTATTAAACAAACACGAAAAAGACGCATGCGCCAATTACGGGCTTTCCGTTCTTGCCAGAAGCGCGGTTTTAGCGAATAAAATTACGGAACTTTACGATCAGATCAACGCTTCGGGTTGCTTCACCGTAAGCGCCTGCTTTGGTAATGGCACAAACGACGAAGCGATCGTTAATGGTTTATTGCCCGATATTATCGAGCTTGTGTTCAATGAAACGGACGCGCTAATCGGTATGATTGCCGATGAAAGCGCCGACACAAAAGAGGAAGTACAAAAGATTAAAGACGAGATATGCAAAAACGCGGGCAAGCCCGCGGGTTGCTCCTCTAGCGAAGTTAGCGCCGACGCGGCTTTGAAATATATATTAGACAATAGGCATAAGGACAAATGAAAACAAAATTAGTATCCGCGATCGCGCTGTTAGCGATTGGCGCAAGTAGCGCGCAAGGCGTTTCATACGAATATCGACGGCTTTATAAAGACGCGAAAATAATGGGCGCGGGCGGCGCGAACGTAGCTTCGGGCGGCTCTTTTGGCGCGTTGTTTAGCAATCCCGCGGGGCTTGCGAAAATACCGCAAGAGTACGGCTGGGAGTTTCAGGTCGCAAACATAGGAGTCGCGGTTAACGACAATATAAGGGATCTTTCAGACATTATAGACGACGCGGAGGAGAGCGAATCAAAGGCGGCGGATACGCTAAAAGAGCATATCGGAGATCGTTACAACATCGACTTAAACGTCATTGAGTTTTCAATCGCCAAGAAATTCGACCAAGCGGCGTTTGGGCTTGGCGCGGTAACAAGCGCGAACGTAAATTTTGCCGTGCATCAGGGTTTTGGCGCGAGCGGCGTTCTGGAAAGCGAAATTTTGGCTGTCGTCGGCGCGGCGGGTGGATTTGCCTATGATTTTAACGATCTGACGATTGGCTCTTACGCGCTCAACACGCTATCGGTCGGCGTGGGCGCAAAAGCGTTGCGATACGGCTATCTTAACAGGACTTTTTCGGCGGCGGATTTAGCCAACGAAGAGTTTGAAAATATAGACGACGAAATCGAGGAAGGTAACGCTTTTGTCGGCGATATAGGCGTTATATACGACGTTTTTCCCAACTTCGCGATCGGGTTAAGCGCGCTGAATATCGGCGGGATAGGCGAAGGCGCTTTGGAGATTCCCGCGACTGTTAACGTCGGCGCTTCTTACGTCTATCGAGTGGCGGATCGATCGTTTTTCAATCAGGTTAGAGTCGGCGCGGATTATATCGACCTCGCGGGCGCGTACGAGGATTCAAGCTACGTCAAGCGAACGAGTTTCGGCGCGGATTTGAACGTATGGGACGGCTGGTTTTCTACCTTCGCCGTTCAAGCGGGATTGTATCAGGGCAAATGGACGGCTGGAGCGAATCTGCGCTTGTCGCTTGTCGATTTGTCGTTTGCGACTTACGCCGAAGAGCTTGGCGCGTATGCGGGACAAGACGGCGATCGGCGTTATATGGCGAGCTTTGGATTTAATTGGTAACGCCAAACGACAAATTCAATTCCCAAAACAACGAACTACTTAGGCAAAGGCAAGAGGCAAGGCGTGCGTTGGCGGTTTTTGGCAAAAACGCAGGTTATGTACGCTTGAGCGGCGCGAATTAGTTTGGCGAGCGGCAAAAACGCCGAGCTTGACAAAAACGCAAGTTTCAGATATGGAGAGCGTTTTTAAGCGCTTTTTCGCGGTTTTTGCGGCGCGGCGCGGGCGTTTTAAGCGGCGTTTCATTGTTTGTTTGGTACAATTGCGCCTCTTTTTCGGGATGTGGCGCAGCCTGGTTAGCGCGTGTCGTTCGGGACGACAAGGCCGGAGGTTCGAATCCTCTCATCCCGACCATCGTTAAGGATTGCGAAATTGTGAGCCAAGAAGCTAGACAAACGCGAAGTTCGACCAAATCCGCTTAATTTGATTATCATTTGTTTGAAGACTTGCGACGGCTTGTTTAAATTTGACGGCGCAGAGTTGTTTTGCGATCATAAATCGCAAAGAGCTAAAAGCGCCGCGCAACTAAACGCGGGATTATTTGCGCTTTGGTTTTTAGAGTTTACATTCGCCTAATTCGCGCGCTTTTTTAATATCCTCGTTTGATTTGGCGGTTGCGCCCAAACTTTTTTAATATCATCGTTTGATTTGGCTGTTGCGCCCAAACTTTTATGCGATCTGCCGCGATCGCAATTAGCAATAAATGTTGTTCTGTTTTGAACTCGTTATTTGCGCAATCCGCCAAATGCGCCTTGCTTTTTCACCAGTTTTTCAACGAGCGCTATAAACTTTGCGTTCATTTTTGCTCTTTTTGTTTAAGCGCGTTTTATCAATCGCGCGAATACAATTGAATCGTTGCGTCTATCGGAGCGTATAACCAAGTCTTGGCAACGCGATTGCCGCTATTATGACTAAGACAAAGATTAACGCCAAAACCCGCGCCGCCGCCGCCACAAAGAGTCCAGCTTTGGTTTTTGGGCGCATTATCACCAGCGTTCCCGCAAGCATATCGTGCCAGCCGCGTTTTCTATCGTCAAACGCTACCCAAATAAACCCTAAAAATAAAGGAAACGCCGATATGATATATGCAAAATATCTGCCGATCAATTGCCCCGTAGTGGGTTTGCCAAGCGTTGCGGCATCCACAATTGTGGCGCCGAAAGCCATTTTGCCGGGAGTTGCCTGCTTGCTTATCCAGAAGGCTATCGTATAAATAAACCCAAAGATTATCTCGGCGATATATCCGATTGCCTGAAGCTCTTTTTTACCCGTCGAATTGAAAAAGCCCATAGCGGCTAATGCAAAAAACAGCGCGAACAAGATCGCAAACTGCGCGAAATTATCGATAATCGTAGCCGCAACTCGCGCCCAAAAACCTATATACTCCACATACGAATTTTGTGGTTGCGACGGATATGGCGCGTTTGGCGGATACGCGGACGACGCTCGCGGCGGCGGGTTATAAGCGTTTTGAGCGCTATTTTGCGGCGGGAAATTGTATTGCGATTGCGGGTTTTGCGCGGCGGTAATTGACTTGCTGCGATCGCCGCGAAGCGCGTAAGCCAACAGATCGATAACTTCGGCGGCGGCGTTTTCGTCGATAAGCCGATCGTCTTTCAAGAAACGAATTTGTTGCTTCTTGCATGCGGCTAGATCGTTTGCGTTTGCGATCGCTTGCGCCGCTCCCGCTTCGATTGCAATTAGCAATAAGCGTTGTTCTGTTTTGAACTTGTTTTGCGCGTAATTCGCAAGATACGCTTTGCATCTTTTAGCGTCAATCGGTCTATCGTTTCCTTGCTCTTTAACCAATCGTTCTACGATCTCCACAAACTTTGAATCCATTTTTGTCTCCTTTGATTGTGGTTGGTTTGCGTGTTTTTGATATGCGAAAATAGACAAAGCGTATCTGTACAAATGGAAAAGTCGAACAGATTGAGCAAACTAGATAGATTGAAAAAACGAAAAAACTTGGGAGCGCAATGAAGCGCGTAAAGGATTAGAAGCGGATATTTAGAGTTTCTGTCGCAAAGCGAATTACTCTCTCTCTCTCTCTCTCTGGCGAATGCGGACGTCAAGGTAGCTCCTCACGCTTAGAACTTATTAAAAGCGGCGTAATTCTAGCGCGGAATTCTTAAACAAAACTTAAAAGGCGAGAATTTCAAAGGCAGGCGGCGGGTTTCAACGCGGTTTCAGCGCCGTTTTGCCCAAATATCAAGCGCCTATTTTGCAATGTTTGGCTAGAATGACGCAATCCAAAACACACAAAGGAGTTTCAGTGAAGAGAGTTCTATTAGCGGTAGCGATCGCGGCGGCGAGCCTAAACGCGGCGACGCTTGCCACGGTTAACGGCGTGAAGATTACGAGCGAGGAGATCAACCTCCTGCTTAAGCAAAATCCGCAAGCGCCCGCGTTCGAGCAGCTTAACGACGAGCAGAAAAAGGGAATCCTCGATAGGGTGATCGCGCAGAAGTTGCTGGCGCAACAGGCGAAAAAAAGCGGCATAGAGAAGGATAGCGAGTACAAAGCGCAATTAAGCTCTTTGCAAGAAAACCTCGCCATTGAGCTTTATATAAAGAAAAAGGCGGATTCCACAACCGTAACGGACGCGGAAGTCAAGAAGTTTTACGAGGACAACAAAGCGCGGCTTGATCGTCCCGAAACGGTTCGCGCGCGCCACATTCTAGTGGAAAAAGAGGGCGACGCGAAGGCAATCATTAAAACGCTTAGCGGCAAAAAGGGCGAGGATTTGGAAAACGCCTTTATAGCCGCCGCAAAAGAAAAAGGCACGGACGGCACAAAAGACAACGGCGGCGATCTTGGCTATTTCACGAAAGAGCAAATGGTTAAAGAATTTGCCGAAGCGGCTTTCGCGCTTAAAAACGGCGAGTTAAGCAAAAATCCCGTCAAGACCGATTTTGGCTATCACGTAATCTTGAAGATTGACCACAAAAAAGCGGGCGTTACGCCGTTTGAAGAGGTCGAGGAACAGCTAAAACAGGGCGCAAAAGCGCAGAAATTCCAAGAAATCGTTGAAAAAGAGATAGCCGATCTAAAAGCCAAAGCCAAAATATCCTATCAATAAGGAGTCAAAATGTTGGTAAGCGGCGCGAAACTGCTAAAAAAGGCGCATGAGAACAATTACGCGATTGGCGCGTTTAACTTCAACAACATGGAGATCGCGCAAGCGATCTTCGAGGCGGCAAACGAGGCAAACTCGCCGATTATCGTTCAGTGTAGCGAAGGCGCGATCAAATACGCGGGCGCGGATATGTTGCATGCAATGGTCAAAACGCTGTGCGAAAAATATCCGCATATACCCGTCGCGCTCAATCTCGATCACGGAACGTCGCTGGAATCGTGCGTACATGCGATCGCGCACGGATTTACAAGCGTGATGATCGACGCTTCGCACCACAGCTTTGATGAAAATCTTGCGATTACCAAAGAGGTCGTTCGCGTGGCGCATGCGGCGGACGTTGGCGTGGAGGCGGAGCTTGGGCGGCTAATGGGAATCGAGGACAACATAGTCGTCGAGGGCAAAAACGCCTCGCTGGT
>JAISMA010000166.1 GCA_031276985.1 Helicobacteraceae bacterium
AACACGATCACGGCGGTTATCACGGAAGACGCGCAAAAGGAGCTTGACTTCAAGCGCGGCGATAAAGCGTGGGCGCTGTTCAAAGCGTCGCATGTGATTATCGGCGCTTAAAACCGCAGAGCCAAACGGCAAAGCGGCAAACGGGCAAAAAGACAAATTAAGGCGCGCTTAAGCCTTGTGGCGCGGGCGCTTTTCGCGCGGCGGCGTAATTTGCCGCCGTTTTACATAGTCAAAGGAAGACAGATGACAAAATTGATTTTTGCGTTCTTTTCATGCGCGGCGTTGTTGCTTGCGGACATAACGGTAGCGGCTGCGGCAAGCTACAAAAACGCCCTCACGGAGGTAGTTGGCGCTTATAAAGGCGGCAAAGTGGAAACGGTGTTCGCCGCAAGCGGCAAATTGACGCAACAGATCGGCGAAGGCGCGGATTTCGACGTATTTATGAGCGCCGATCTGAAATTCCCGCAAGAGGTCGTCAAAAACGGCTGGGCTAACGGCGGCGTGATCGCGACGGTGGAAAACAAGCTGATCTTGTGGAGTCGCTCGATCGACCTCAAAAACGGGCTGAACGTCCTAACCGACAAAAGCGTCAAACAGATCGCGATCGCAAACCCGAAAACCGCTCCTCTTGGCGCGGCGGCTGTTCAGGCGCTGGAAAAAGCGGGGTTGTACAAGAAAATCGAGTCCAAGCTGGTTCAGGGCGACAATATTTCGCAAGCGACGACTTATGTGGAAAGCGGCTCGGCGGAAGTGGGCATTACGGGTTATTCCGTCGTGGCGGAGATCATCGCCAAAGGCGAAGGCAAATACGCCTATATCGACTCAAAACTCTACGATCCGCTACTCTATGGCACGGTGATTTTGAAAAATACCAAAAAACTCGACGAAGCGAAAAAGTTCGTCGCGTTTTTGAAGTCTGACGAAGCGGTTAAAATCTTCGCCAAGCACGGTTTAAGCGTCATAAAATAATGAACGTTCTCGCGGGTTGTATCACGGGCGTTGAAACCGACGGCGCGATCTCGATCGTCGAGGTCGAGGCGGGCGGTTTGTCGTTTTCGGCGCTACTCGTAGAGACGCCAAAAACCTGCGATTATCTGGCGATCGGGCGCAAAGTCGAAATCTTGTTCAAAGAGACCGAAGCGTCGATCGCCAAAAACCTAATCGGCGAAATAAGCCTAAGAAACCGCCACGGCGCAACAATCGAAAGCCTGCGCTATGGCGGTCTTTTATGCGAAATCACGCTAAAAAGCGGCGGCGTAATCGCGCGATCCATTATCACGGCGCGATCGGCTACGCGGCTAAATCTCGCGGTTGGAGATACGATCGAATGGCTGGTCAAAGCCAATGAAATATCGCTAAGAGCGATCGACGAAACTGCGAAAGACGCTTATGTCGTTTGAGTTAAGCGCCGCGATCGTTGATACGCTTCAGAGCTTTGGCGTGGAATTAAGCAAAGATTCAGTCGGTTTTGTCTCTACGATGATCGTAACCTTCAAGCTCGCTTTTTGGACGACCATATTTTTACTGATAGTCGGCGTGCCGCTGGCGTATTGGCTGGCGCACACAAAAAGCCGCGCGCGCGTCTTATTTGAGGCGATCGTAAGCATGCCGCTTGTGTTGCCGCCAAGCGTGCTTGGTTTTTATCTGTTGATAACTTTTAGCAAGAAAAACAGCGCGATCGGTAGGTATCTTGACGAACATTTCGACTTTCAGCTTGTTTTCAGCTTTGAAGGCTTGATTTTGGGTAGCGTGATATTCAGTCTGCCGTTTATGGTTCATCCGATCCAAAGCGGCTTTTCCTCGCTTAGCGTTTCCTTGCGCGAAGCCGCCGCCACGCTAGGCGCAAGCAGGTTAAAAACGCTGTTTTTCGTGCTGTTGCCGAATATGAAAAGCTCCTTGCTTACGGGAATCGTGCTAAGTTTCGCGCATACGGTGGGCGAATTTGGCGTGGTTATGATGATTGGCGGAAGCAAACCTGGCGTTACGAAAGTGGCGAGCATAGCGATCTACGAGGAGGTCGAGGGACTGAACTATTCGCTGGCGCACACATACGCCTTCACGCTTTTTGCGATCACTTTTTCGCTGCTTATTTGCGTTTATATCCTAAATCGTCGCTTTGCGCGGGCTAACGCTATATGATTGAAATCGACGTTAAAAAACGGCTTAAATCCGCAAATGGCGAGATAGAGTTTGCCTTCAAAGGCGCGATCGGCGAGGGCGAATTTGTAACCATTTTTGGCGCAAGCGGCGCGGGCAAAACGACGCTTTTGCGTATGATCGCTGGGCTTACCGCGCCCGAAAGCGGCGCGATCGTAGTTGGCGGCGAAACGTGGTTTGACAGCGCGAAAAAGATCAATCTCAAGCCGCAAAAGCGCCGCGTCGGTTTCGTGTTTCAAGATTACGCGCTTTTTCCCAATATGAGCGTGCGAAAAAATATCGAATTTGCGCTATCAAAAGGCGATCGCGCAAACGCCGATCGGCTAATCGATCTGTGCGGGCTAAAGAGCCTCGAAAGCCAAAAACCCTCGCAATTAAGCGGCGGGCAGAGACAGCGAGTGGCTTTCGCGCGCGCGCTTGCGTTTCAGCCCAAAATCTTGCTGCTTGACGAACCTCTAAGCGCGCTGGATAACGCGATGCGCCGCGAACTTCAGGACGAACTGCTGGCGTTACAAAAGACGCTTCGCCCCGCCACGCTACTGGTTAGCCACGATCTAAGCGAGGTTTTCAGGCTTTCGACCAAAACTTTCGTGGTTGAAAACGGGCAAATCGCAAAAAGCGGCGCGCCTTCGGAGGTTTTTTCAAGCGCCAACGTGAGCAACAAGTTTCGCGCAATCGGCGAAACGCTTGCGATCGAGGAGTGCGGCGTGGTTTATATTTTGACGCTGTTGCTCGGAAGCGACATTGTCAAAGCGGCGGCGACGCAAGCGGAGATCGAGAATATCAAAGTCGGCGATCGCGTGCTGATCGCTTCCAAAGCCTTCAATCCGCTTATCATAAAAATCGGCTAACGTTGCCGCGTTTCGCGCTTTTAGGTTGCGGCTGGTAGTATTACAAAATAGTAATACCAAACAAAGGAAAACAATGCAAGTAAGTCTAAAACAAATCGGCGATTTGCGGTTTGAAGCTACGACAAGCAAGGGAATCAAGTTTGACGTCAATCCAAAAGAGCATATTGGACCGCTGGATTATTTCACGACCGCCACGATCGCGTGCTCTGCGGTTGATATTGCCACGTTGCCGCAAAAACAGGGCAAAACGGCGCGCAATCTATCGGTAAACGCCGAATTCGACCGTTCCGAGTCGCCGCCGTATCGTTTCACGTCAATTCATATTGTCTATTCGTTTGATTCGGACGGCGCGGATCTGGACGCCAAAAGGTGGGTTTTGTCGTCGCTTGAAAGCTACAGCACCACGATAAACACGGTTAGAGGCGCGGCGAAAATCTACTATTCGATCGCGCACAACGGCGAACTAATCGTCGATCGCGGCGCTATAGCAAGCGGCGAAAGCGAAGCGACGGGTTTAACGGCGGAAAATATGGAAAACAGCGTTTGCTCCGCTTGAATCAATCGCCCCGCGCGCCCGCCATTCCCGCGTAGGCGGGCATCCAGCGTTAAAACGTTCATGCGCCAATCGTCGATTGCGGGTAATCCCCGCGATCTTCTCCCTTTTCTCAACGAAAGCCCTCTCGTCATTCCCTCATTCGTTTTGCGCCAAACAAGCGATCGCGCCTCCCGTCATTCTGCGCGAAGTCGCAGAATCTATTTCTTGTTCCCGCAACCGCTTTGCGTTATTTCCGCGTTTCTAACGTGTCATACCCGCGACAAAGCGCTCGCCGCGATAGCGGCGCAAGGCGCGGAGGGAGACAGGTATCCAATATTTAAGACAATCGTTGCTTTGGTTTTTTAATTTGGATTCTGCGACTTCGCGCAGAATGACGGGAGGCAGTCGTTAAATCTGTTTTATCGGCGGTTTCGTAGTCTTTGATTTCTTTCGATATTTATTTATCCGTTCTGTTGAACGTACCCTGTATTAAGATGGTCAAACGACTTTTTAATTTGGATTCTGCGACTACGCGCAGAATGACGGGAGCGGGCGCTTTTGCGGGAATGACGGGAGGGGCGAACGCTTGAAAAACGCGGCGCGAAGGTCTTAAATGCTAGATTCTGCGGCTACGCGCAGAATGACGGAGAGGGACGCGGGTATGACGGCGGGATTCGATCGCGGCGGATGCTTCGTTGCTGGTATAACGCAAGAGGCAAACGGCGACATAACGTATTACAAACGCCAAAGAGGCGGATTGGGCGACTTCGTGATTAGGCGGCTACGCGCAGAATGACGCAAGAAACTTACGAATGATATTAAATCCGCGACCGTTTTAATACTAGATTCCCGATCCTCGTTCGTCATTCTGCGCGAAGTCGCAGAATCGCGGAGGGAGACGGGTATCTAGTATTAAGATGATCAAACGACTTTTTAATTTGGATTCTGCGGCTACGCGCAGAATGACGGGAGCGGGCGCTTTTGCGGGAATGACGGGAGGCGGGCGTTAATCTGTTTTTGTCGGCGGTTTCGTAGTTTTTGAGTTCTTTCGATATTTATTTATCCGTTCTACTGAACGCAACCTGTTTTTCTTTGATGTTTTTATGTGCCGCGATTATCATTGTTTTGAGTTCTTTCGATGTTTATTTATCCGTTCTGCTAAACGCAACCTGTTTTTCTTTGATTTTTTTATGCGCCGTGATAATTGTATAGCCGTAAGCGTTTACCGTTATGAGCCAATCCACAACGTCCAAAACGGATATTTTGAGGTTCTTTTTTATCCGTCCCACGCCCATTGGCGCGGTATGGATTTTAGCGTTGTTAAAATTCGATGTCGTCGGCGACGTTTCCTCCGCGCTCGGCGGCAAATTTCGCCTCGTATTCTTTTTGCTTTTCCTGTTGATATTCGAGAAACTCTTTTGTTTCCATAATATCCTCGCTGCCGTTCGTGCGTTTTGCCATATGCTGCATTGCGACGGACTGAAAATCCCCAAGACCAATGCCGAAATTTTCCAAAATCCACTGCGAGCCGTCCAAGCCGTAATTATATGCGGCTGTTCTCGCGCCACACAGCTCTTCGTAAAAGTAGCGGTCGTTTTTCAGGCGCTCCAAATTGGCTTTGCCTTCAGGCGAAATATTCGTTTCAATATTAAGCAGTTTCGGATTTGTAACGCCCGCCGCGAAATACTGCCCGTAAAGCATCGCCAACTCAAAGGTGGGATCTTCCGCCATTCGCTGTGGCCAAAGCGTATTTAATTCGTCCCACACGGCGGCGTCTACGCCCATCGCTTTACAGACGCTTTCCAAGTTTGCGCCCGACGCTAATTTAATCGCCATTTGAGCGTAATCCTCAAACGAAAT
>JAISMA010000210.1 GCA_031276985.1 Helicobacteraceae bacterium
GCGTTTTGGTCTGAAAGCGGCGCGATCGGAGTCGAGTTTAACTACGGCGATAAATACTGGCGCAGTTTCACCTACGGCGAGGATACGGCGATCGGCTCAAAAATGGCGGCGCGAGGAAAGGCGTACGAGATTTACTATACGCAACCGATCGCTACCGCGCTTAGTTTTCAGGCGCGATATACCTATATAGATTACGACTATACGGGTTCAAACGCCTTTTTCGGAGAAGACGGAGCGCCCGCGAAAATTTCGCGCCAATCAAACGCCGTCGACAAGGCGGGCGATCTGCGGTTTTATATCCGCTACAAATACTAAAAGGAGTTTCAGATGAAAAAGAATATGCACGCAATCGACCGAACGGCGCGAATAATTTTAGGCGGCGCGATTGGCGCGATCACGCTGTTAAACGCTTTTGGTCCGTATCTTTCGTGGGTTTTAGTCGCAATCGGCTTAATCTTGATCGTTACGGGCGCGATCGGCGTATGCCCGATTTATAGCCTTGTCAAAATCAAGGCTTGCCCGTTTGCGAATAAACGCGATCAAAACGACTGCGACTGCGGTTGCGCCGCCGCGAAGTAAGCGCCCAAAATGGACAGACGAGGCTTTTTCAAAACGGCGGCGATTGGCGCGATCTCATACGCCGCGCTTAAACCAACGGAAGCGAAAGCCGCAAGCGATCCGCGCCGCGAACAAGGCTCAATCATCGATCTGACGCTTTGCGACGGATGCGCCAATCTGCCTACGCCCGCGTGCGTAGGCGCGTGCCGCGACAAAAACGCCAATCGTTTCGCCGCGCCCGATCCAAAGTACCTAACGGACTATTGGCCCCAAAAGCGCCACGAGGATTGGTCTAACAAGCGCGACGTAACAAGCAGATTAACGCCGTACAATTGGACTTACGTCGAGAAAATCGAAGCGGACGGACAAACGGTTTTCCTGCCGCGCCGCTGTATGCACTGCGACGATCCCGCCTGCCAGAAGCTGTGTCCATTCGGCGTTATCGGCAAATCCAAAGAGGGCGCGGTAAGCATTGACGTCGATTTTTGTATGGGCGGAAGCAAATGCCGCGACGTATGCCCTTGGAATATCCCGCAAAGACAGGCGGGAGTCGGCTTGTACACAAAGATCGCGCCAAAGTTTATGGGCGGCGGCGCGATGTATAAATGCGATATGTGCGCCGATTTGTTGGCGGGCGATCAAAAGCCCGCGTGCGAGCGCGCCTGTCCCAAAAACGCAATCGTATTCGGCGAGAAAGCCGCGATGAAAGCGGAGGCGTTTCGCCGCGCCGAAAAGATTGGCGGATATGTTTACGGCGCGAGCGAAGGCGGCGGAACTTCGACTTTCTACGTTTCAAAAGTCGCTTTCGAGGCAATCGACAAAGCTATCGCGGCGAAAAAAGAGGGCGACAAAGGCTTCGGTCGCCCGCAAATGCCCGTTGGCGTAGAAAGCAAGCTCAAAGGCGCTTCGGCGTTATTTGCCGCCGCCGTAATCGCGCCGATCGCGGCTGCCGCAAGCGCGGCGATCTCGGTTTACAAAGGAGACAAACGTGATTAAACGCCAAAGCCTTTCAAACAGGATCGTTCATTGGACAATCGCTTTAAGCGTTTTTGGACTTATCTTTAGCGGCATAGGGCAGTTGCCCGCGTATAAACGCTACAAACTATCCGATATAAGCGGCATGGCTTGGACGGCGGATTATCAAATCACGCTGTGGATTCACTACGCTTTCGCAATCGTTCTGCTTGCCGCCGCCGCGTATCACGTATGCGTTCATAGCTTGCGGCGCGAATTTGACATACTGCCAAAAAGAGGCGATTTCAAGGCTTCGTTGCAAGTGATTTGGGCGATGATACGCAAAAAAGAGGAGCCGCCAAGCGCCAAATATCTACCCGAACAGCGTTTGGCTTACGCTTTTATCGCTTTTGCAATCGCGCTGCTTATCGTTACGGGGATAATCAAAATGGCGAAAAACGTCGCGGGCTGGAACATTTCCGATTCGCTTCATTTCTGGTCGGCGCAGTTGCACAATCTGGGAATGATCCTAATTATGCTAGGGATCGCGGGGCATTTGGCGGCGTTTTTATTCAAGCCAAACCGTAAACTTTTAAGCGCGATGTTCAGCGGCAAGATCGAAGCCGATTACGCGATCCGCAGACACGGTTTATGGAAAGAGGGCGTAAAGGCGGCGAAAAAAGCGAATGTAGCGGAAAAAAAGCAAAGATAAACGGCGAAAAACGGGCAAATAAATCGCTTTGAACGGCGCTTTTGGTTTAGCGCTTGATTGGTTGTTGGCTTTTGCGGCGCGATCGGCGCCGACCGCGCCGCGTTAAGCAAGCGATTTGCGCGGTTTGCTAGTATTGTTTGATCGCTTACTGAAATTCGCCGCGATTTTGCGCCATTCGCGCCAATAACCGCAAACCGCCGCCGCGATAAACCACCTGCGATCTCCATTGCAAAAACCGTTTTATACTTTCTTGTATTTGACGCGATCTGCGAGGGTTCGTTTAATCAAGCAATAATTTATTTTTTTGCATACGCTGAAATAAGCCGCAACTCCCCAATTCGCATGCTTTCCTAGCATCCTTTGTGGCGTTTTTACCATCGCCCAAACTGCCATAAGCAAACCCTCTGTTATTGTAAGCGTCTGCATAGTTTGGATCGATTTTTATTGCTTGAGACAAATCTGAAATAGCTTTGCCATAATCGCTTGAACTGATGTAAGCGGTACCTCTATTGTAATAAGCCATTGCAAAGTTTGGATCAAATTTGATCGCTTGCGTGTAATCGGCAATCGCCTTGTTTTTGTCGCCCAGATTATTATAAGCAAGTCCGCGATTATTGTACGCGTATGTATTCGTTGGTTCAATTTTAATCGCTTGTGTGAAATCCGCAATTGCTTTATCCTGATAACCTAAACTAGCGTAAGCGCGTCCACGATTATTATAAGCGGCGGCATAGTTTGGCTCGATCGTGATCGCCAACGTCAAATCTGAAAGTGCGGACGCATAATCGCCTATGTCATAGTAAGCGCATCCGCGGTTGTAGTAAAGATTTGCGGCATAAGGATTGATCTCAATAGCTTGCGTATATTGCTTGATTGCCTCTTGCAGATTACCATTTTTGTAAGCGGACAGTCCACGATTAAAAGCTTTTTCAGCGCCTTCGAACATTTGCAATAATTCGCAATTGCCTAATTTACATGCTTTCTGAGCGTCTTGCATAGCATTTTTGTAATCGTTCAATTTAGAGTAGGCAAATCCGCGATTGATATAAGCTTGCGCAAAGATTTGATCGAGCTTGATCGCTTGCGTGTAATCCGCGATTGCTTTTTTATGATCGCCAAAATTAGCAAAAGCGAATCCGCGATTTAGATATGCGTTTACAGATTTCGGATCAATCTTGATCGCTTCTGTGAAATCCGTGATCGCTTTGCTTTTATTGCCTAAATCAGCATAAGCAAGTCCGCGATTGACGTAAGCGCTCACATACTTTGGATCGATCTTGATCGCTTGCGTGTAATCCGTGATCGCTTTGCTTGTATCACCTAATTCTTTATAGACGATTGCGCGATTATAGTAAGCCACCTCATAGTCTGGATCGATCTTGATCGCTTGCGTGTAATCCGCAATCGCCTTGTTTTTGTCGCCTAAATTTGCGTAAGCATTTCCTCGATTGACGTAAGCGTCAGCATAATTTGGATCGATCTTGATCGCTTGCGTGTAATCCGCAATCGCTTTGCTTGTATCACCTAAATTCTTGTAAGCAACTCCACGATTGTTATAAGCTTCTGCTAAGTTCGGATCGATCTTAATCGCTTCCGTAAATGCCTTGATCGCCTCTTGCAAGTCGCCGCGATTGTGCGCCGCCAAACCCCGATTAAACGCTTCTTCCGCGCTATCCGCGCCAAACGCCACGCAAGCGGCAAGCAACAAAGAAAGAACGTATCGCATTCTTGAGCCTTTTCATAAAATTTGACTACCATTATAGATCGCAAACCTAAAACCCGCTTTCAAACGATTTAATGCTAGATTCTGCGCCTTCGCGAAAACGACGGAAAAGGACGCGGAAACGACGGTGGCGGCGTGGATTTTGCAACTTCGCGCAGAAAGACAAAAGGCGGACGCTGTGTCGCGGATATGACGTTATGCCCGTTGCGTCGGATTAAAATAGTCCGAACGTTTAGCGAATGGATTTATGCCTGCGCCTCGCCGCTATCGCAAGGCATTGCGAGGAATGACGGAGGCGTATACGAAAAAGCGGGCGATCGTCCATAAACGCGCTATGTGTGAACATGTGAAGGAACACGGAAAGCGCATATGAAAGCGGCGAATACGGAGGCAGTCCTCGAATATACGGCGGCGATCAATCGGCGCTCAATCGGCGAAAGATCGCGTCGATATTGCGTAGATAGTAGCCGTAATCAAAACATTCGCGGATTTTCGCCTCGCCGATCGCCGAAATAAGCTCGCTATCTTGCAACAGATATTGCATATAAAGCGATTCGCCGCGCTCGTTTTGAGCCGCTTTGCCCTGTTGCAGCGCCTCCCATACTTTCATCGCGTTTCGTTGCGCGATCGCGTAGGCGTTTTCGCGCGAAAGTCCCGCTTTGGGTAGCTCCAGCAAAACGCGCTGACTAAACGCAAGCCCGCCCGTGAGCGTTAGATTTTTCATCATATTTTGCGGATAGACCAGCAGTTTGGAAACGACGCTCGTAAAACGCCGTAGCATAAAATCGATTGTCGTGAAGCCGTCGGCAAGCCAAAAACGCTCGGCGGAACTATGCGAAATGTCCCGCTCGTGCCACAGCGCCACGTTCTCCATTGCGGGAATGGCAAACGATCGGACAATCCGCGCCAGCCCGCAGACGTTTTCGCTCAAAACGGGATTGCGCTTGTGCGGCATCGCGCTGCTCCCCTTTTGTCCCGCGCTGAAATACTCTTCGGCTTCATACACTTCCGTGCGCTGCCAATGGCGAGTCTGAACGGCGAATTTCTCGATTGAGCTTGCCAGCAAAGCCAGCGCGCAGGCGAGGCGGGCGTAGCGATCGCGCTGAATGATCTGATTGGAAACGCGCGCGCATTTTAGCCCCAAAAAGCCGCACGCAAGCTCCTCGAACTCGATCGGCGCGTGCGCGAAACCGCCCATTGCGCCGCTGAATTTGCCTACGGCGACAATCTCCAGCGTCTGCGTCAAATTCTCAATATGGCGGCGAAGCTCCTCGTACCAGATCGCAAGCGCCAGCCCGAAGGTGATCGGCTCGCCATGAACGCCGTGGCTTCGCCCAATCATCAGCGTCGTTTTATGCTCGATCGCCCTTGTCTTGACCGCTTCCGCCAAAGCCTTCGCGCCGTCGATCACGACGTTAAGCGAATCGCGCATCAACAGCGCGTTAGCCGTGTCGATCGTATCGGAGCTAGTCATCGCGTAATGCACGAAGCGGCTCTCTTCGCCAAGACTTTGCGAAACGCTCGTCAAAAAGGCGATCACGTCGTGTTTGGTCGTTTTTTCGATCTCGTCAATCCGCGACACATCAAACGTTGCGTTGACGCAGATCTTTTCGCAATCTACGTCGCTAATTAGCCCCAGCTTGTTCCAAGCGCGAACGCCCGCCTTTTCCACCTCAAGCCACGCGGCGTATTTCGCCTCCGCGCTCCAAAGTCGTTTCATCTCGCTTGAAGCGTATCTTTCCACCATTTTGCCGTCCGTTTTTGACGGCATTATACACCATTAGGCGTTTCGCGCTTTTTTCTTGGCGGGCTTTACAGGTACAAAAGATAGAGGCGCGAGTCTCGTCATCTTCTTTCATTTTTCAATATTGCGCCAGAAACGATAAAACCTATCGCGAACAATATCACAATTTTATCCTTTGTGAGCGCGTCAAGATCGAGGCGATTAATTTCGTCGAAGTTACTTATTAGGATAGCAACGCCCACGCCAAACGCGATGTCGCCCAGAATTGGCGCGTATCTTTTGAAAAATGGTCGCTTCGCATCCGTCTTGTCGGCTTTTTTATTTATTGCCACTTTTTCCTTTCAAGAAAAGATCGATAAGGTTTGCGCGATTTGCGAAAAGCTGTTTTTGCCATCAAGGCGGGGCGCGTCAAAAGAACATAAGTTTATTTTTATTGACGCCCTCAAAGCTCTTTTTAAGTCGCGCCGAACTTCCGCCGCTTTTATCCAAATCGCGTATGATGATAAGCAGAACTTTGTCGGGATATTTTCTTTGCAAATTAGCGTAAATTTCAGGGTCGTTTTCGCCGCTGTCTCCAACAAGAATAAATTTGCGTTTAGGATACGCCTTGAAAAGTTTTTCTATGTTATCTTTCTTGTGGTTTATCGTCGTCTCTTTGTCCGCTAGAAAATCGCTTAAATCGGTGGCTTCTCTAAGATGAAAAGTACCTTTTGGAATACCGCTTCGCTCAAAAAAATCGCTAAGCGTCGGGTATAATTGCGCGGGGCTTGCGGAGACGTAATGATAAGCGTCGGCGCGAAGATTGCGCGTATGTTCAAATACTTTTTCTATGCCTTTGACCGTTTTATACTCGCGCAAAAAAGTATTTACAAGCAGAGCTTTTTTGTCAAGTACATTTGAGTCTTTTATCGTATCGTCTATATCAAAAACGGCGGAAACGCCGCTATTTTTTGCGTACAGCGCGAAGCCTTTTGATTCGTTCGATTTGTGTTGCGGGTTATGGACTTCAAAATTGATATATTTTTTTGCGGGTTTTTTGATTTCAAACGTCGCAACGCTCTTGCCGTCGTCCGTCGTTGGCGCTTCATAAACGCTTCCGTCTTCAAACTCTATGGAAAATTCCTTGTCGCCCTCATAGTCTATTCTGAAAAGCGCCGTTCTTTCATATAATCTTTTCTTGTCCGCGTCGTTTAATTTTTCTATGTCTATATCAAGCATAGACGCGAGAGCCGAAGTAAACCCAAGTCGCCTCTCTTTTTCGTATACATATGCTTCCATTTGAACCGCTATCGTTTTGTCGTCCAAATCATACGCTATATTTGGAATAAACATTACGTATTCGTCGGATTTTAACTCCGAAGCGTTAAGAACGGCAAAAACGCTCGCATAAACGCAAAGCGCGAAAAACGCTATATTTTTTCGCATCGATTACTCCTAAATTGAATTTTCATATTATACAACCAGATCGTTTATTTAATCTTTAGCCACAGTTTTAGATTATCGCCGATCGCGCCGCTATGCAAAAGCTCCAAATTTCGCTCAAAATTCATCGCGAGTTTGCCGCCGCTTAGCGCCAAACTTTCGTAGCACAGCAGCCAATCGATCCGATCGGCGAGATAATTTAGCAAACCGCCGCCGCCTTCAGCCAAAACTAAGCCGCGATCGACGTTCAATTCGCGCGCGATCGACACGCTCCGATCGGCGACGCCAAAAAGCGGAATGTTTCGGTCAAAATCGCCCCGCCGCGAGACGATCAAAACGTTTGGCGCTTTTGCGTTTGCGTAACGCGCATCAAGCGTGGGGCGATCGGCGCGGACGGTTGCGCCGCCGATTGCGAGTAGATCGCAAACGCCTCTCATCGCGTGCGTTTGGGCAAGCGCGAGATCGCCGCTAATTTTGCCCTCGTCGATCGCGCCGTTAAGCCGTTGCGCCCATTTGAACAGGACGAAAGCGCGGCGAAGCCAAACCTTAAACGGAGCTAAAAGCGCGGCGCACTCCTTTTCGCAAACGCCGCGAACCACCGCGACGCCGCGATCGCGCAAGTATTCGCCGCCGCCCGCCATTTTTGGATTTGGATCGTCGCTGCCAATAACGACTTTTTTCACGCCCAAATCGGCGATTAGCGGCGCGC
>JAISMA010000080.1 GCA_031276985.1 Helicobacteraceae bacterium
GCGATCTCTTTTGTCTGCGAATCGATCGTGTCCAAAATCTTATTCACGATCCAATTAAGCAGATTTAGCCCGCCTTTGTAACCGACAATGCTGTAGCGGTGCAAATGGTGGCGATCGAAGATCGGAAATCCGATTCTTATAAGCGGAACTCCCGTGTCGCGTTCTAGCTCTTTGCCGTAGCTGTTGCCGATTAGATAATCCACAGGCTCGGTAAAAAGCAGGCTTCGCAAATGCCACAGATCTTTTTGCGCCCAAACGTGTGAATTCTCTTTCGCGGGCGATCGATCCAATACGGCGCGCGCGGCTACTTCCCACCCTTCTGGCGCGTTGTTGCATAGCAAATGCGTAACTTCGCCGCCAAGCTCAATCACAAACGCGGCAAGCCCCAGCGCGAAATCGGGATCGCCGTAGATCGCAAATTTCTTGTCGTGAATGTACGAGTAACTATCCTGCATAGCGTCCACCAGCCGCGCGCGATCGCGCTTGATCGACTGCGGAACGTCTTTGCCTGAAAACTCCTTCAAAAACATAACCAACTCGTCCGTGCCTCCAAGCCCGATCGGACGCGCCTCAAAGGTCTGTTGCTTGAATTTGTTCTTGCATATTTTCAGCGTTTTGGGCGTCGTGAAAGGTTGCATAGTAACGATCGCTTTGGCGTTACACGCGTCTTTGACCCGCTCAATCGGCGTGCCGCCCGCAAACATCTTGTACTCGCCCGCGCCCGTATTCCACTGCTCGGAGTGATCGGGAATGACGATTGTATCTATGCCAAACGCTTCGGCAAGCTCGCGCTCTTCGTCGATACTGCCAAGATAGGTTTCAAACCCTGGAACGATATTCAGTCGTTCATGTTTGTCTTTGGCGACCGTTTTGCAAAGCTGTTTAAGCGTCTCGGAAAGCATATTGTCGTAGCCCGTTAGATGACTGCCGACAAAGCTCGGCGTGTGCGCGTAAACTACGGGATAATCTTCGGGTATGAAGCCCTCCGTTCGCGCGCCGTCGACGAAAGCGTTCAAGTCGTCGCCGATCACCTCCGCCATACACGTCGTGGAGACGGCGATCATATCGGGATTGTAAAGCGCCTTGCAGTTTTGCAAGCCCTGTTTCATGTTGTTGATCCCGCCGAAAACCGCCGCGTCTTCGGTCATCGAATCGCTCACGCAGGGCGTTGGCTCTTTGAAGTGGCGCGTGAAATAGGTGCGAAAATAAGCGACGCAACCATGACTGCCATGCACGTACGGCATTGTATTTTCAAAGCCAAGCGCCACCATAACCGCCCCTAACGGCTGGCAGGCTTTGGCTTGATTGATTGTGATTGCTTCGCGCTTGAAATTAAGCTCGCAATACTCCTTGCTCTTTGTCCATTCGGCGATCTCCTTGACCTTATCGGCTTCGGGCATATCTTCAAACGCCCGTTTAGTTTTCAACACTTCGCCGTATTCGGGTTGCAAGAATAGATCTTTGCCTATTACTATCTTTTGCGGATTTTGCATTTTTTTCTCCTCTCAACTCATCTGTTTATCGAGGCAAACCTAGCGCCGCTTTTAAGCGGCGTCCCATGGCGCCTTGTTGTGTCCCCATACGGGGCTGTTGATCGCCATATCCATATCGCGCGCGAAGATCGCAAAGCCGTCGAAACCGTGATACGGACCCGAATAATCCCAGCTATGCATCTGTCTAAAGGGCAAGCCCATTTTTTGGAAGGTGTATTTTTCCTTCACGCCCGCCGCGACAATATCAGGTTTGATCCGCTTGCAAAACGCCTCAAGCTCGTACTCGTTCGCGTCGTCGTAGATCACGGTCGATCGCTGAATTTCATGCGTCGTTCGGCTGTAATCGTCGTTATGCGCGAATTCGTAACCCGTGCCGATGATCTCCATGCCAAGATCTTCGTACGCGCCGATCACGTGGCGCGGACGCAAACCGCCGACGTAAAGCATCACTTTTTTGCCCTCCAAACGCGGTTTGTATTTGCTTAAAACCGCGTCCATTACGGGTTTGTATTTGGCGATTACTTTTTCGGCGTTATCCTGAATCGTCTGATCGAAATTGCTCGCGATCCTGCGAAGCGATTCGTAAGTTTTGGTGGGACCAAAAAAGTTGTACTCGACCCAAGGAATGTTGAACTCTTGCTCCATGTGGCGACTGACGTAGTTCATCGATCGATAACAGTGCAGGAGATTCAACTTCGCCTTTGGTCCGTTTCGCAACTCGTTTAGCGTCGCGTCGCCCGACCACTGCGCGATCACGCGCAAGCCCATTTCCTCCAGCAGAATGCGGCTCGACCACGCGTCGCCGCCAATGTTGTAATCGCCGATGATCGCCACGTCGTACGGCGTAGCGCCAATGTCCGTGCCTTTTGAAACGAACACGTGATCGCGGATCGCGTCGTTTGCGATGTGGTGTCCTAGCGATTGGCTAACGCCGCGAAATCCTTCGCAACTAACGGGAATAACGGGCTTTTCGATGACGGCGGTCGCCTTTCGCGCCGTCGCCTGAATGTCGTCGCCGATAAGCCCGATCGGACACTCGGATTGAACCGACACGCCTTTGACAAGCGGAAAAAGCCCGTTAATCTCCTCGATCGCTTTGGTTAGCTTTTTATCGCCGCCAAACACGATGTCTTTTTCTTGAAAATCGGTCGTGAAATTCATCGTAACAAACGTATCGACGCCCGTCGTACCGATATAGTAGTTGCGCCGTCCCGATCGCGAGTATTGACTGCAACCCACCGGACCGTGGCTTATGTGAGCCATATCTTTTACGGGACCCCACACGACGCCTTTTGATCCCGCGTACGCGCAACCGCGCTGACTCATCACGCCGGGAACGGTTTTTTTGTTCGACTGAACGCCGCCGCAGGTTTTTTGGCTCTCATCCGCGGGCAAACCCACCCCCAAATGTTTAACGCGATCTTTCTGCGCTTTTTCGGGATACTTTTTGAGTATCTCCTCCACCGCGCTCTTTTGAATGCTCTCTAGGCTTTCTGGACCCATCTGTCTTACCTTCCTTTCGAGATTTTATTAGCCTTTTCGGCTGACTAGTTGAAGATTACTTCAACGTTTATCGGCTCCATATCCTGGAACTTTTTTGCGATCTCAAAGCACTCCGCGTCTTTGTCAAGCTCCAAACTAAGCTCGGCGATCTGGTATTTGTTGGTGAAATACATATACTTCACGCCGCCCTCTTTGCTCGTTTCTTGATTAAGGTAGTAGTGCGTTAGCGCTTTGGCTAAGAAGCTATCCTTCTTCGTCAGCGTTTTGTAAAGCTCCATTTTGGTCGATTTGGTCGAACCTTCGTGAAGTTTGATCTCCTTAACCTTGCTCATATCGACGCCTTTTTCAACCAAAGCGGCGACTTCGCTCGTCGGAATTACGTTACCGCGATCGGCGGGAAAATGCATGCCTAGAATAAACATTTGTCGCTCCTTTTTAGTTTTCGGCTTTTTTGCCAATGTTTTCTTCGTCGAACTGCTCGGCTATGCCAAACTCCATGAGCAGGCTCTCCAGATCGTCCATAGGAAGCGGCGTGGGAATCACCTTCAGATCGTTTGCGATGATCTTGCGCGCAAGCTCTTTGTATTCAAGCGCTTGATCGGCGCTTTCGGCGTATTCCACGACGGTCATTCGGCGAAGCTCCGCGTGTTGAACGATGTTGTTGCGCGGGACGAAGTGAATCATCTGCGTGCCAAGCCGCATCGCCAGCGCTTTAGCCAGATCGTATTCGCGATCGGTCATACGCGCGTTACAGATCAGCCCCGCAAGTCGCACGCCGCCGCTGTTGGCGTATTTCAGAATGCCTCTTGAGATGTTATTCGCGGCAAACATTGCCATCATCTCGCCCGACATAACGATGTAAATCTCCTGCGCTTTGCCTTCGCGGATTGGCATGGCAAACCCGCCGCACACAACGTCGCCAAGCACGTCGTAGGAGACGAAATCCAGCTCGTCGTCGTACGCGCCGTTTTCTTCAAGGAAGTTGATCGCCGTGATCACGCCGCGTCCAGCGCAACCGACGCCCGGTTCCGGTCCGCCCGATTCCGTGCATCGAATGTAGCCGCCTTCGGTTTGGGGGCTGAAGATTGTCGCGCCGTCTTTGCAGACTTCGTCAAGCTCCAAATCCTCGACCGTGCCTTTTTCCGCCGCCATTTGCATAATGGTTTGTTGCGCCTTTTCATGCAAAATCAAGCGCGTCGAATCGGCTTTTGGATCGCAGCCTACGATCAGAATTTTCTGTCCGTAGAAGTGCGCCATCGCCGCGAGGGTGTTTTGGGAAGTGGTTGATTTGCCAATCCCGCCTTTGCCGTAGAAAGCAATTTGTCGTAACTCGCTCATCTAAGCTCCTTTTCGTAAATTGTGGATTAGCTGCGTCGCTTTTCCAGACGAGCATTTTGCCCTACGAGTGAGCAGATGAGCGCCTAATTTTTAACCAATTACGAATTTTTCTCAAAATTCACGTTTAATTCGCGCCGTTACGCGGTTTTCAAGTCGCGATCGGCGCGGCGCATAGTTGCGACGGTAAAAGAAGAGAACGTTTTTATTGCGGATATACGCGTATTTTTACCGTTTTGTCCGCGAATTCGGCGTCGGCGCGGAGTTTAAGGGCGGGAAGCTCGTTTTCAAACCACTTGGGAACGTGATCGCAAACAAGCTCTAAACAAGTAAATGCGGTATGCCGAAAAAATGGCAGCAATATCTCTTTGGAGTTAAGCCCCGCTTTGCGAGACATTACTTCCCGAAGATCCGCCGCGTAATATCCCGCTTTGTTTGGGACGGGAGTTATGAGCGTCGGCGGCTGATTTTGCGCCAAAGTCGTCGGTTTTGCGTAAAAAGCCTCGATCGCGCCGATGAAGTCTTGCGGCGCTCCTTCAACCGCCCATAAGGACACGCCAAAACTTTCAAAAGCGACGCGGTAAAAACCGTTCGACGCTTTTGCGGCTAGAATTTTGCAATCTTCAAGTTGCCCGCTTGCGAAACCAATATACGATCGCAGTTCCGCCATAGACGTAAATTTAGCGGGCGAAAAGTCCAATTGCTTGGAAGGCGGGCGCTCCCCGTTTTTTCCGCGCTCAAAGAGATATATCGTTCCACCTTCTTGCAAATCGGCGGCGACGCCCGCGCTATCTAGCAGCGCGGCTATTTTCATCGGCGGCGTTTCGTCGTTCATAGCGACTCTCCGTACTTAAACATTTCGTCCGAAGTCGCGCCGTTTTCTTTGGCGCTTAACCAATCGGGCGCGATACAGTACACCGCGGCGAGATTTCCGTCTAACGCGGAACGGTATTTTTCCATAAAATTCGCGTTAATCGATTGCGTTTTGTTTTGGTAGAAACCGGGCATAAACTTTTCCACAAAATCGCGCATAATCTCCGCCGCTTCTTCCGAAAAAGTTACCTTCCGCGCTTTGCCAAATATCATAACGCTAAAATAAGACGTATCCGCATGCCACGGATCTTTATCCTTTACTATGCCGTATTCCTCGTATACGGTAAAACAAACCGACGGCTCTTTTCGCAAAAGGGATTCTCTTTTTCCAGATCCTATGCCGTGAAAATATATCTTTCCTTTATGCCAGATATAATTCACCGGCACCGCGTAGGGATATTCTCCCGCGTTAAGACCGATAATCCCCGTATGAGAACGGATAAGAAACTGTTCTATTTTTTCCTTATCCTCGCAGATTCGTTTTGCGTAGCGTAACTGTTCCATTGTTTAACCTCCTAATGCAACGCCGTTAAAAAAAGGGCGAAAGTTACCTTCGATCGCCAATGTTTTTATGGCGGTTTCGGGTAACTTTGCCCTCTATCGCAAATAGCGAATTCTCGTTTTTTCGTCTTTTTATCTTGCTACCAGACGTTGAGAATCCACTCTTTGCGCTTCTTGTATTCCATATCGGTAAAGATAGCGTTAGCCATCTGTTCCGCCAGCCATATCGCGCCCTCGTAACAAAGGATCGGATAGCGGTATATGCCGGCGCGATCGTATGTGGGAAAGCCGACGCGCACCATTGGAATGGCGTTATCGATTGCGATGAAACGACCTTTGGAATGACCTAGTATCAAATCCAATTCGAGTCCGCGATTTTTGATCCGATCTTCGAGATCCCAAAAGTCGGCGTTGGTAACGATCTCCATGTTCCAATCGACGTTTTCCGCCAGCGCCAGCAAACGCGAATCTTCTTTGTAATGCACGTTGTCGTCGCCTAGCAGAATCAACATTGGTTTCATTTGCAGATCGATACAAAATTCGGCTAGACCAATGACCATATCGGGAGCGCCGTAGATCGCCACTTTCTTTTCCGCAAGGAACATATGCGCCAGATCGGTGATCGCGTCAATGGCTACGCCGCGCTCTTTCACAAGCGACGGCGGAATCGGTTTGCCCGCGAGTTGCTTCAAGCGCTGAAGAAAAGCGTCGGTGTTGCGAATGCCGATCGGCGTTGGACCGATAAGCGTCGGCAGTTTGAACTCCTCTTCCAGCCATTTGGCGGCTTTGCCGCCTTCGTAGCGATTGAGCGCGAGAGTGCCAATGGCGTTGGCAGCGCCGCGCAGATCGTCGATCGTCGTGTCGCCGTGAGAAATGGCGCTGCCGTCGGGCATTAGAGGCGAATCGAAGCTCTCGATGTCAAACAGCACGGTAGCGTCGATCTCCATTACCGAAAGCAGATGTTTCAGCGCTTTAACGTCGCCCGGATTCACCCAGCCCGTGATGAGGTTTAGCTTGCCGTTAGGCTCGGTTTTCGTCGCAAAATGCTTGACGAAATCGCGTACCGCCACATCGTAGCCGCTAATCATACTGCCCACGAAGCTAGGCGCATGAATGGCGATCAAATGCACTTCGCGATCGGGGTATTTTTGCTTTAGCAACCCTTCGTTCAATTTGATGATAACGCCGTCCACGTCGTCGCCGATAACTTCGGTCGAACAGGTGGTGATAATTGGAATTACCTTGACTTTGGGATAACGCGCCAACAGCACGTCGACGCCTTCCTCCACGCGCCCGCAAGCGCCAAACACCGCCCCGTCCTCGTGTAGCGAGGAAGAGGCGATCTCGAAACTTTCCTTGTAATGTTGCGAGAACATAAGGCGCACAAACATCACGCAGCCTTGACCGCCATGCACGATCCCAATGCAATCCTTCACGCCAATGCTCGCAAACTGCGCTCCCGCCGGCTGGCAGGTGAATATGGGATTGATCGTGCCAACGCGATCTTTTGCTTTGATTTCACAATTCACGCTATCTCCTTAGTAGTTGATAATGGTAAGCTCCTGATTGAGCGAACCGTCGATTGTCAGCCAATCCAAACGCGCATGCAGGATTTTCATAAGCGCCTTAACGTCGTCCTTATCCATAGTTGTTATCCATGGAAACAGGGCGCGGTAGGCGCGATCCAAACAGACCGCGTCGACCCAGTGGCACTTATCAAGCGGCGTTGGATTGTCGACCGATTCGCCGCATAGAAGTTGCGCGGTTTTGCCAAGCACGCCCGCGTTTTGCCTGCGCCGATCCCAGCCGCGCGAATTAAACTGCCAAAGGCAATTTTTCATAATGTAGTTTTCCAGCTGCCCAACCTTTTCTCTCGTGTCGGGATCGACGCCAATCAGCGGATCGCTTTCGTAGACCCTTTTGTACTTGCGTTCGCCTCTGTTTCTTGATTTTGGAAGAGTAGCGCTCATTTCAAACTCCTTTCATGCGCAGATCGCTTCGACTTCGGCGCTTTCGATGCGCGGAAATTCGGGGTAGCGCCGCTTTCGCAGATCGCTCACGCTGTCGTATTTGCCGCTGTATTCAGAAAGCTCCTTAGACGCGACGATCTCATTCGGCAGGTTTCTATCGGACAACATGCGTCGAGTAACGAAGCCGCGATCGACGGGGATTTCGTCTTTGCTAATGTCCAGCATGGCAAGTTGATGGATTGGAGAATACACCGCGTTATAAATGTCGCGGGCAAAACGCACCCAGCCTTCAAATCCTTTGTATGGTCCGTTGTGATAGGCGTGGGCGTTGAGGTATGGCACGCCAACCTTCTTTGCCATTTCGCCCGGTCGTTTGCCCGTGAAGATCACGTCGGGCTTTAACGTATCAAGCGCTTCCAGCCCTTCCAACTCGTTTGGATCGTCGATAGCCAACGCGCCTTCGCCGCAACGGGATATGCCCTTTTCCATATCGCCCTGATGACCAAACTTGGTATAGACCGACACGACCTTTACGCCCATTTCCTCTTGAATGGCGTGCGCCCAATGCCAGAGTTTGGAGCCGCCGGGCCACAAGCAGACTTTCTTTCCTTGCAGACGAGCTTTGTACCAGTCGAGTTCGGGCTTCCAGCGGGCGTACTCTTCTTCGACGATCTTTTCGGCGCGTTCCTCAATGCCGAAAAACAGAGCGATCTTGCGTAACGAATCCGCCAGCGCCTTAAAACCAAAACCGTCGATGTCAAGACGCGGAATGCCGTAGCGATCGCGCAGTTCGTCGCAGATATACTCGGCGGAACGCGCGCACTCAAGCACGTTCAAATGCGCGCGGTGCATGCCGCGCAGATCGTCGTAAGAGCCGTTACCCGTGAAGGTCGATAACACTTGAATGCCCATGCGCCGAAAATAATCGGTCATCACCTCTTGATCGCCCTGAATGTTGTACTCGCCAACGTAGTTGATAACGTAGTCGCTTGTAATCTTTGGCTCAAGCGTACCGACTTTTTGTTTGATCCACGCGATGTTGATCTTGTGGTGTCCGCCCGATTGACTTGGACCGGCAAAACCGGGCGAATTGCAAACGAAAATGTCGACATCGGGAAGCTCTTCCATAACCTCTTTGGCGATCGCGGCAATGTCGTCGCCGATTAGCGCCGTCGCGCAGGTTTGGTAGATTGTCATGCGCTTGATATGCGGAAACGCCTTGAACGCTTCTTTGATATTTTGCTTCAGGAGCTTTTCCGCGCCAAAGACAATGTGCGCCTCTTTTACGTCCGTCGCGAAGGTGTACTTCAATTGGAAGTTGTCGTTGTCGCTAATATAGCGTTTGGTCTGCCAAGTGTCGTAGGTACAGCCTACGGGACCATGGCTAACGTGGATAACGTCTTTCATCGGCGTGCCGATCACGTGTTTAGCGCCGCAATAGGCGCAACCGCGCTCCGAGATTGACCCCGGAATGGTGTTGAGGTAGCCTTTGGGCAGGCAGGAGGTAAGATCCTCGCCCGCGCCTTTGATAACCGCGTGATCCTTGCGTTCGGGAATGCATTCGCTACATTTAAATAAATGAT
This sequence comes from Helicobacteraceae bacterium, assembly GCA_031276985.1. GTDB lineage: Bacteria > Campylobacterota > Campylobacteria > Campylobacterales > SZUA-545 > JAIRNH01. Next base: position 9,259 of record JAISMA010000080.1, read on the forward strand.
GCGGCATTGTTTTCCTCCTTTTTGCAAACTGCGCGACGCGAAAGCGTCGGCGAGGAGACGAAGAACAATCGTTCCGTCCTCTTTTCCGCCATTGAAACGGCGTTTTGCGAAGCGATCGGTTTGTAAGCCTCGCTTTTGCCGTAGAAAGCAATGTCTCGCAACCTGCTCATCTGAAGCTCCTTTTGTGAGTTGTGGATTAGCTATGCCGCTTTTCCGAGCAGGCATTCTGCCTCATAAATGATCAGTTAAGCGCTTATTTTTTAATCATTTGTGTATTTCTCGCAAAAATTGAAACGCGCCGCGCGGATTTTGAGTTTGAGCTGGTACAATTGCGGCAATACAAAATACTAAGGAAAACGCAATGAGCGTCGCGCAATGGAGCGAATACGACGAAAAAATGCTTTCGGCGTTTGTCGCCAAACCCAAAAAAATGGCGTGGTATCGCGATCTATACGATCGCGCCACTTCTAGCGGTTCGCTCTTGACATGCTGGAAATGGTCGTGGTGGGCGTTTCTATCAGGCGGCGCGCTTTTTCTATTTTATCGCAAAGTATATCCTATAGCGCTTGCAATTTTTAGCGTAAATCTTTTTTGTACGACATTTATGCAACAAGCCGTCTATTCGCGCGGTGGGAGCTGGCTAATAGGAAGGTCTATAGACTACGGCATAACGTTTGTCGCCTTAGGTATTATTATCGGCGGTCTTGCGCCATATTTCATCATCAAACGGTATTGCGATCTAAAAGAGGCGATCGAATCCAAATACGCAAACGAGGACGATCGCATTGCGGCAATGGCGCGTCATGGCGGCGTACATCAATGGGTAGTTACGGTATTCAAATATCTTCTTATCTTTAATCTTTGTCTGTTATTGATACTATTTATTCGAGATTTCGTTTTAGGATAGTTTCAAATGCAAAACAATATCACAAGCCCATACGAAGATCGCATGTTAGAAGCGTTTATCGCTAGTTCTGAAAATATGCCGTTTTATCGCGATCTATACGATCGCGCCACTTGCTTTGGCGAGCCTAGATTATGCTGGAAATGGTCGTGGTACGCGCTTTTGGGCGGAGCGCTTTTTCCGCTATACCGCAAAGCCTATCTTGGCGCGCTTATCATTTTCGGCGCGACTCTCTTTTTCTTAATGCTCGCGATAGTTTTTGCCGACGATTGGGGACGCGGCGTAGAGTTTAATATAAAATGCGTAAATTACATCGTTCAACTTGGCGTTTCGTGGACTGGCGCAAGCGGTTTTGCGCCATATTTCATCATCAAACGATATTGCGATCTTAAAGCGGCGATCGAAGCCAAATACGCAAACGAGGACGATCGCGTAGCGATAATGGCGCGTCATGGCGGCGTACATCAATGGGTTGAAAAATTAGGAATAGCGATCGTCCGTATCGGCGGCGCTTTGTTACTTTTGGGTCTCCTTATTAACTATGCATAATGCTAAAAGCCAAATTAAGAAGGCGCGACGAGCGCATAAAGGGGGAGCTTGTCGTCAAGCCTCAAAAAATGTTAATAAAACGTAACGGCGGCTATAATAGCCGAGCTTTCTGGGTTTGTCTTGCGCTTAACGCACCGATCGCAACGCTTGGGATCGTTATAATTCACGCGGCAAATCCAAGCGTTTTGCGTTGAAAATAAACAAAAAAGGAGATGAGATGAGCGTTACAAATTGGAGCGAATACGACGAAAAAATGCTAGAAGCGTTTGTCGTCAAGCCTGAAAAAATGTTGTGGTATCGTGATCTATACGATCGCGCCATGCGCTTTGGCAAACCTAAACTATGCTGGAAATGGTCGTGGTGGGCGTTTTTTGGCGGCTTATTTTTTCCGCTATATCGCAAAGCCTATTTAGCCGCGCTTGGCGTGTATGGGATAAATGTACTTTTATCCATTCTTGTGCAGTTTTTTATGCCCCAATGGGTCGCCACGTATAATGGCGGTTACATAAGCGAGGATATGAAGCTTGAGCTCATTCGCTTTTTTGCGTTTTATCTCGCAACGGTTATAGGTTTGGCGGTTGTAGTCGGCGGCTATGCATCGTATTTCATCATTAAACGATATTGCGATCTGAAAGAGGCTATCGAAGCCAAATACGCAAACGAGGAAGATCGCGTAGCGATAATGGCGCGTCATGGCGGCGTACATCAATGGGTGGTAACATTGGCGATCATAATCGCCGCTATCGTTAATGTTTTTCTGCTCTTTGCGTTATTTGCGGCAATGTAAGCGCCGTTTAGCGCGATTTGCTAAAAACTAAACAAGGAGACGAGATGAACGTTTCAAATTGGAGCGAATACGACGAAAAAATGCTGGAAGCCTTTGTCGCCAAACCCGAAAAAATGGCGTGGTATCGCGATCTATACGATCGGTGTTACGCGGACGGGTTTTTGTCTTTCAAATGGAAGTGGTCGTGGTGGGCGTTTCTGTCAAACGGCGTTTGGTTTCTTTTGTATCGCAAAACATATCTGGCGGCGGCGGTTTTCGTTGGTATCGCCTTATTTGCTGGATATGCGGGATTGGGGATCGGTATGTTCATTGTTTCGGGCGGCGTAGCGCCATATTTTGTACTAAAGCAATATATCGATCTCAAAGCGCTAATCGAAAGCAAATACGACGATGAAGCAAAGCGAATTGAAGTTATGCGGCGCAACGGCGGTTGTAACGATTGGACTTTATGGGTTGCTCTGGCGCTTAACGCGGCGGCTATAGAGCTTGCGGTCTACATAGCTTCAACGTAGAGAGCGGAGGCGCTAAGAGATTATCTCGCCTATTAAAGCCGCGCAAAAAAAGCGCCGTTTTGCCGCGATCGCAAACGCCAAAAAACGCAAGCGATCGAAACGTTGTTAAAAGCGTTTGGCGATTGATTCAGCCGCAGCGAAAGCGTTAGCGACAATTTCGCAATCAAACGAAGCGAAATCCTCGGCGCTTGAATAACCGCACAACACGGCGATCGGCGTTATTTTTGCGTTAAGCGCCGCGTTTATATCGATTGGCGTGTCGCCCACCATAAAAGCGTCTGTTTTTGCGCTTTGTAACCTTTCAAGCGCAAGTAACAACGGCTCTGGATCTGGTTTTGGATTTTTCGCGTCCTCAAAACCCACAATCGCGTCGACATATTCGCCAATCTCCAAATGCGCCAAAATCTCTTTGGAAAAAGTCGCCGTTTTCGTCGTAACCACGCCAATTTTCGCAAAGGGTTTCAGCAGTTTAAGCGCCTCTTTAACTTGCGGTAAAATCATCGTTTTTTGTAGGCAAACTTTGCTATAGCGCTCTTTGTAGCGATCGATATAACTTTGGTTTTGCGCGTCATCGACGCCTAGCGCCGCGAACATTTTCTGAAGCGGAGCGCCAATGAGCCGAATAATCGCGCGTTCAGGCGGCATAACCGCGCCAAAATGCGCGAACGCCGCGCCGAAACTTTCCACGATCGCTTCGGTGGAATCGATTAGCGTACCGTCAAGATCGAATAAAACCGTAGCGGTTTTTGCCATAATTAGCTCCGTTTTTTTACGTGAAAGGGTATCGTGCGTTCTATTAAAGCGGCGCTTGACTTCGGCGCAGACGCGCTAAAACATATTTGCGATCGCCCGCGCTTCGAGGCGCGAATACTGCTTGGCGCATCTTGCGGATTAAACGCTATCGAGCTTGCGACCAAAGAGCAAGCGCCAATTGACGAGGCACGGTTTGAAGCGATGATTGCGCGGCGCGCTCAAGGCGAGCCGATCGAGTACATCACAGGGTCGGTCGGCTTTTATTCGCGCGAATTTTTGTGCGAAAGCGGCGCGTTGATTCCGCGCGCGGAAACGGAGCTTTTGGTCGATCGCGTCGCGGCGATCGCAAAGAGATTCGACGCGCCAAAGATCGCCGAAATCGGCGCGGGAAGCGGCGCGATCGCCGTAACGCTGGCTTTAGAACTGCCAAAAGCCGAGATCGTCGCAACCGATATTAGCGCCGAAGCGATCATAGTCGCCCAAAAAAACGCCGCGCGTTTTGGCGTAGCCGATCGCGTGAAATTTGCGCATGCAAATCTGTTGGATAACGTTAATTTTGAAGCGGACATTACGTTTTCAAACCCGCCATATATCCGCGCCGATTATCCCTTGCCAAAACCCGTGTCGTTTGAGCCAAAAGTTGCGCTAATCGGCGGCGAAAAAGGGACGGAAATTTTGGAGGCGATCATCGAATTAAAAAAACCGATCTTGGTTTGCGAGTGCGGCTACGATCAAGAGGCGATTTTGCGCGAGGCGCTAAGGGCAAACGGCTATAAAATGGTAGAGTTCTATAAAGATTACGCGAATTTAACGCGAGGATTTACGGCTGAAAGATGATTAAAATACGCGGTTTACACAAACGGTTTGGAGCAAAAGAGGTATTGCGCGGCGTCGATCTGGATATTGTTCGCGGCAAAACGACGACGATCTTCGGCGTAAGCGGCGGCGGCAAAAGCACGATCATAAAACATATAGTAGGGCTTCTAACGCCCGATCGCGGCGAGATAACGGTCGACGGCATAAACCTAAGCGACGCGAAATCGCTTTACGCGATACGGCGCAAGGTTGGATTTTTGTTTCAAAGCGGCGCGTTATTTGACAGTATGAGCGTGCGACAAAACGTGGAATTTCCGTTAATAGAACACACGAAATTAAGCGCATCAGAAAGAGATAAAAAAATCGTAAAAGCGTTGGAACTTGTGGGGTTAAAATCGCGCGAAGTTATGCCGCTGTATCCGCATGAGCTTTCAGGCGGCATGCGAAAACGCGCGGGACTTGCGCGGACGATCGTATTAGATCCGCAAGCGCTGTTATACGACGAGCCGACCAGCGGATTAGATCCGATCACCAGCGATAAAATAAGCCGAATGATTTTGCGGCTGCAATCGGAGCTTGGAGTAACGAGCGTTTTAATCAGCCACGATATTAAAGAAAGTTTCAAATGTTCGGATTATATCGCTATGCTTTTTGAAGGACGAATCGTGGAATACGGCGAAGCCGCCGCGATAGAACAATCGCAAAATCCGATCACGCGGCAGTTTATCGACGGCGG